>CAJVYE010000043.1 GCA_913009285.1 uncultured Nitrospirota bacterium
CTGAACCATCGGCTCAATCACCATAGCAGCTATCTCCTTATGGTGTTCCTTCATGATCCCCTCTAACTGATCGGCACAGGCAAGATTGCAAGAGGGATAGGATTTATCAAGGACACATCTATAGCAGTAAGGTGACTCCCCTTTATAGGAATCGAAGAGGATTGGTTTATATATCTGATGAAAGAGATCTATCCCACCAACACTCACCGAACCAATGGTATCCCCATGATAGGCATTCTTGAGGGAGATAAATCCCTTTTTCCCTTTATTATCAGATGACCTTTGCTGCCAATACTGAAACGCCATCTTCAACCCTACCTCTACTGCTGTGGAGCCATTATCCGAATAGAAGACCTTATTCAATCCTTCAGGTGTAATATTTACTAGTCTCTCAGCAAGCCTGATGGCAGGGATATTTGATAGGCCCAGTAGTGTGGAATGAGATATCTTTCTGATCTGTCCTATTATAGCCCTGTCAATCTCCTCCCTCTTATGTCCGTGAACCGTCACCCACAGTGACGACACCCCATCTATATACCTGTTGCCATATATATCCTTGAGGTATGACCCCTTCCCCTCTTCTATGATCAACAAAGATTCCTTTATCCAATCCTTCATCTGTGTGAATGGATGCCAGATATATCTCTTGTCATCCTCCTCAAGTCTCTTTCTGATATCCCCTTTAGTAGTACTACTAAGCAGAATCTCAAGATCGATCTCCTTTTCTATTACGGCCTTAAGGTCTCCCCCTGGATCAAGTGAGGATATATGGGGTAAGGTTCCAAGAATCGGTATCTCTGACAGTCTCTTTATCTCTTCCGGCCCCATCCTCTCTGCCTCTCCTACCCCTTCCTTATCCGGATTATTAAATACTATTCCGGCTATCTTTATACCGACATATTGCGCATGCCTGACTGTAAGTAGGGTATGGTTTATGGTCCCCAGGCCGGTTCCGGATACTATGATGATAGGGATATTCAATTCCATGATAAGATCCGAGACAAGATAATCATCCCTTATAGGGACAAGTAATCCGCCAACACCCTCCACAATTACTATCTCATGCCTCTTTGCCAACTCCACAAAGCAATCCTTTATCTTTTTTATATCTATATCTAACCCTTCTATGCGGCTGGCAATGCTAGGTGCAAGGGGTGCCTTCAGGGAGTATGGATTTATAAGATATGCCTCATCCTTAACCCCGGCTGCCTCTCTCAGAAATCTGGCATCCCCAGCTAATTCTCCATCTTTGCTAATCTCTCCGCTCTGGACAGGCTTCATCACACCTGTATTGATACCCCTTCCCTTCAAAGCAGCAGCTAAGCCTGCGGCAACTACTGTCTTCCCTACACCGGTATCTGTCCCTGTTACAAAAAAACCCTTGATACAATTTTCGATTTTCGATTTTTGATTTTTGATTTTTGATTTCTTCATTATCTTCCTCTGAAAATACACCATGCAATTTTCGATTTGTTCATTCCTATGGAGTGACAGCGCTTGCGCTGTCATTACGTTTTGTCTGCAATCTATCATGACAGCGCAAGCGCTGTCACTCCGAAATATTTCGACCTGTACAACCAAAAATCAGTTTAGAATACAGACACATGCTATTTATGCAACCCTTTCAGGGTAATTCGATTTCTGATTCTTTTTCCCAGGGTGATTACCCTGGGCTATGATATATAACCCTTTCAGGGTAAGGAATAGAATAGTAAAGCACAAACAAAATTATGCCCTGAAAGGGTTATATATATTAGCCCAGGGTCAGCGAAGCGCCACCCTGGGAGAGAAAAATTAAATATACCCTGAAAGGGTTACATAAAAACAATCTTTATGAATAGTTACAATTTTTGGTTGTACAGGTGAAAAATTTCCTCTCTTTCTTTTTTTAAATCGAAAATCGACATTCGAAAATCGTAAATATCATCATACCTTCTTCCCATTGACAAAAAATACTTCATATGTAGCCGGGATACCATTTTCTGTCTTATACCTACCTTCATATATCTTAATCATCTGATCCATAATCATACGCTTTTTGATACCCCTTTCTCTATCATCAACAGAGGCATTCTGTGCACCGATGGATTTCAGGATACGAAGGAGCGTCACAACATCCTGATAGAAGCGTTTTTCACTCTTCGATGAGACAACCATATCACCAAAGCCGATCCCTTTCAGCATCTCTTCTATATCATCAATATTTACAAACTCATGCAGGGGTTTTGCTCCATTATCATCCCCGGCCTCCTCCCAGGACGAAAGATAGGAATCCCTTAGCTCCTTGAGGGTTCCTTGTCCAAGCATAGTAAAGAAAAACCATCCTCCTCTCTTAAGAACCCTCCTTACCTCAAAAAATGCGGATCTTAGGTCAGGCACCCATTGATAGGTAAGACTGGATACAACTAGATCGAAGTAATCAGATGGATATGGGAGAAATTCGGCATCGGCTGTCAGGATGTAGAGATTAGGTAATTCCTTACTTCCTTTTGTGGCGAATCTTTCGAATTTCCTCGATGCATAGACAGACATGCCATGGGCTATGTCACAGGCGTAGATATCTGTAGAGATATATCTCTCTACCAAAGCAAGGGCCACATTGCCTGTACCTGTCCCGATATCGAGGATCCTCGCCGGTATATCTATATTCTGAGATACCAGGGAAGACAGGGACTCAGCTACATCTCTCTGAAGTGTATCATACCTGTCATAGGTCGTGGCCGCTCTTGAAAAGGATCTTTTAACCTTTGACTTATCTATCACCTGCCCCCCTCACCCTAACCCTCTCCCCGAGGGGGAGAGGGGACTGACTAATTAACTCCTTCCCCCTTTTGAGACTGTTCCATGAATCTTCTTATGCATTTATTAAATACCCCGGGTTGGGTAAGGAATGGTGCATGACCTATGCCATTAAAGATTATCTTCTTTGCGCCGGGAATATTCCTTGCCATATACCCTGCTGCTCCTGGGGGACATATCTTATCAATACTACCATGGAGAATTAAGGTAGGGAGATTTATCTTAGCGAGACTATCTCTTATATCCTCCTTTGCTATGGCCTTTAAGGTACTGATAGAGACATAATCTGGTGGAGGAAATCTCTCATCAAATAAAAGATCCCATATCTCTTTGGATATCTCCTCATTAATATCCTCCCCGGAGATAAAGAGCCTACTGCAAAAATCCCTGATGTAATTATCATAATCCCTTCTCAGGTTTTGCTCTAGCCGTGTTACGGTCTCTATCGGTTGTCCATGACGGTAAGCCTTATCTGCCACAAATTTTGGGGTTCCTCCCACAAAGACAAGGGCACTGATCTGCTCAGGATATCTTAAAAAAAATCTGACAAGGATAAAGGAGGCCATGGACCAGCCAACAATTGTCAGGTCATTAAGGGCCAGTGTATTTACAACATGATTCAGGTCTTCTACAAATATATCAAAATTATACTCACCTCTGGGTTTATCAGACTGCCCATGCCCTCTCAAGTCCAGGGTGATCACCTTGAACTGTCTTGAAAGATCCTCTTTCTGGTATCTCCATACACTGCTGCTCATGGACCAACCATGGAGAAAGAGGATAGGTCTCCCTTCACCCTCCATTTCATAGTAGATATTGATACCATCTCTGCATCTTATTTTTGGCATAAGCGGGTTGCGGGTTGAACTACTCTCCCTTATAAATCTTCTTGATATCCCTTATATGATTTATCCTCTCCTCAGCCATCCTGTCGGCTGCTATATGGGTAGGGATATCATCCCGTTTTGAGATGGTAATGAGCCGGGCCACTGCATCATATATCTTTGAGGCCTTATGGAGGACGCGTTCCCTGTTATAGCCTTCTGTGTACTCCAGTTCATCAGCGACATTTATCAGCCCACCGGCATTTATCACGTAATCAGGGGCATAAAGGATACCCTTCTTACAGAGGGTCTCGCCATGTCTCTCTTCTTTCAGTTGATTATTTGCAGCCCCTGCTATTATCTTACACCTGAGCTCCGGGATGGTATCATCATTGATAATAGCACCCAATGCGCAGGGAGAAAATATATCACACTCCTGGGTATGTATCTCTTCAGGTTTAACAGCGATTGCCCCAAACTCATTTATCACCCTGCCGACAGCAGCATCGTTTATATCTGCAACAATCAGTTTCCCCTTATCCTTATATATAAGCTCTGCAAGGTGGTATCCTACATGACCCACACCCTGAATCGCTACAGTCTTACCAGCTATAGAACCATCATTATATATCTCTTCAAGGCATGCCTTTATCCCCTTGTATACGCCGTATGCGGTGACCAGCGAAGGATCCCCGCTCCCCCCCTGTGAGGTTGATATCCCGGTAACGTATCTTGTCTCCAGGCGTATTATCTCCATATCCTCTACAGATGTCCCGACATCCTCTGCAGTGATGTACCTCCCACCTAAAGACTCTATATATCTCCCTAATGCCCTGAACAGAGATTCTGTCTTGTCCCTGGCAGAATCACCTATTATCACAGCCTTTCCACCCCCAAAATTTAGACCACTGACCGCTGCCTTATATGTCATGGCCCGTGCAAGCCTGAGGGCATCCTCGATAGCCTCCCCATCAGAGTTGTATGTCCACATACGGCACCCGCCAAGGGCAGGACCAAGGGTCGTATCATGAATCGCTATGACTGCCTTCAACCCTGCGATCTTGCTATTACATAGAATGAGCTGTTCATGTTGATATTTATCTAATCTTTTAAAAATCTCCATCTTTTTTACCCCTTTTCCTCAATCCAGCTATTACTTCTCTCACAGCCCTGTATGGATCCCTTTTCCTCTCTGCTATTTCATCAACTATCCGGGTGAGTGTTTTTCTTTTAATCATATCATTGAGGACAAAATCCAGAAGGCCCTCCCTGAGGAGACAGACAAACTCTGCCTCACTCCTCTTCTTCTTGACAACACCTATACCTCCGGATCCCTCCAGATAGGATCTGTGAAGTCTAATACCCTCTATCAACTCCTGAATCCCTATACCCTTACAGGCCTCTGTCTTAAAGAGTGATGGACTCCATCCATTTTTGTTGCCACCCCCTGCTAATACATTTCTCAAATCCTGAAAGACCCTGTCTGCTCCATCCTTATCCCCTTTATTCAGTACATAGATATCTCCTATCTCCATAATACCGGCCTTGATCATCTGGAGGTCATCACCCATATCAGGGGTGATGACAATTATAGAGGTATGGGCAACCTTAACAATATCTACCTCGGCCTGACCAACACCAACTGTCTCAACAAGGATTATATCTTTTCCAAGGGCATCTATTATATTTACTGCCTCAATAGTTGCCTTTGCTAACCCACCAGGATTACCCCTTGCCGCCATGCTCCGTATAAATACCCCTTCATCCTCCCCATGACTGATCATCCTTATCCTGTCACCTAAGATTGCCCCACCACTTAAGGGGCTTGATGGATCGACAGCTATAACTCCGATCCCTTTCTTTTCCTTCCGAAGATATTCTATTATTCCATCAATAAGGGTACTCTTCCCGGTACCAGGAGGACCTGTCACTCCTATGATATAGGCATTACCTGTATGCGGATATAGCTCCTCTAACACCTTTACTGCTGCGGGGTCATCATCTTCAACCATAGAGATCAACCTGGCAGCAGATATAGCATTTCCCTTTAAGATTTCTGCAGTTAGACCCATAAACTTACCGCCTTCAGCCGGACTATTTTAATTGTCTGAAAATCTATAACGAAATTAGTGTAATATATTTCTATGGGGATTGTAAAGAGGGAGATTTTAATCCGCACTCAACTTTTCAGACAAATTTTCATTTGACCGGGCAGGGGAGGGGAAAAAAGAGAAAGGGAGAGGGAGTTAATTGGTGAAATCAATTAGCTAGTCCCCTCTCCCCCTCGGGGAGAGGGTTAGGGTGAGGGGGTATTTTCAGGTAAAAAGCTCATAGCGGGAAGAGAGGTAGCCCGCATCTTATACATTTCTCAGGATCACATACACGGCATGTCCATTTTTTACAACTACTGCATCTTATGTAACAATCAGGGCAAAGGATATGAAGACTGTTGCATACAAAATGGCTTGAGCTGTGATAAAAACATGATTCGCAGGATATCTTCTCCAACTCTTTCAACACCGGATTCCAGCACAATAGGACCCCTTTGTTCTCTTTTTTTCTATACACAACAACCTTTAAAACAACTGAAGGGATAACAATTCGGAGTGCGCTTATCAGTTCACATTCTATCTTTATTGAATACTTGTCTATTTGATCCAGTATCTTTTTTTTGTGCTCGACATCTATGGCCTTTTTCCGCAACAGTTCACGTTCCTTCTCCTCCCCAATTAGACCCTTTTTTGCAATCTTCTTTTCGACCTCTTTTTTTAATAATGAATAGTATGATTCCAGCCTGTTTATATCCCTTTGCAGGCGCCTGTTCATGCTCTTCTCGAAGTCATATAACTCCCTCTTTATCCTACTCTTAATACAACGATTTCCAGCATATAGAATGTTTCTAATAGAGAGTCTCTCATCTGTGTTTAGAGTAGAGAATTCTTCCGCTTCACTCCTCTTATCAAACAAATTTATCCTGTTCGTAAAATCATCAAGGGTTGATAGTGTTAACTCATTTACTACTATGGAGACAAGGTTCTCTTTTTTCTCATCTGAGATCGCAGTATATTTATAGTTGAGAACCAGGTAGGAAACGACTTTTTCTTCAAACCCATTAAGGCGATAAGTAGCGTTATTCAGAATCAATTTCTTTTGTAAGATCTCCTCCACCTTGTCTGTTTTAAGATAGAGATCCGGAGTAGTCCACTGAGAGAATGCCCCTCTTTTGTTCACAACATCAGCTAATCCGTTAATGATATCAGAATCATAGGTTATTACCTGATCTGCCAGTTCGGCAGATTTATCATTGAAGGCAAATACCAGGTATTCTGGAAGATTGAGGGTTTTTGACAGACTATCAGGAAGGATAACCTCCATCAAAGAATCATCAACCTTCTCCACAGCAGCCCCGTCTTTCTCAAGGATATCATTGACCAGGGAATAGAGGGTCTTCATATTAAACCTCGTAATCTTCTGAAAAAAGGGCCTGGTCCAGCTTACAGGTCTCTATGTATTCTTTCTTGGCATCTATCATTTTCTCTCCTAATATATCGAATTCCTTGTCCAGTTCTGATAAACCGTCGGACCTTGCCCAGATACCCATCACAATATCGCTAAAATCGCTCTCTGAATCGAAATTGCCAAGTATGGAATCTATCTCTCCTATAACGAGTTCAAACATATTGATTTTTGAATCGAGTATCTTCAGGATATAATCTTCTACAGAATTTTTCATTGCCAGGTTAAATATAAAGACATCCCTTGTCTGTCCTATTCGGTGAATCCTCCCTATTCTCTGCTCAATCCTCATTGGATTCCACGGAAGATCATAATTTATCATGGTATTGCAGAACTGGATATTTTGTCCCTCGCCACCCGATTCAGTTGACAGTAGAATATCCACATCTTCCCTGAAACGATTTATTGATTTAACCTTTTCACTGTTCGTCATAGAACCATTAAAGAGAGTGAATGGAATACCTTGATGATTCAGGATGGACGAAATGTAATCCTGGGTCTTTATATAGTTTGCAAATATAATCTTTTTCCCATCCTTCATCTTGATCAGCTTAATAAGCCTTATCCCTTTTTCGGTATTATCAACCTGTTCAACGAGATCAATGATCTTGACTATCTCTGCCATAGCCTCTCTCTTAATATCAGCCTTCCTTTTGTCTAATAACCGTTTCAGAGAATCTCTCAGTGTTAGATGACAGCTACCTGCTTCTTGCTGTAACACCTTCAAAGATCGGAAGAGCACACGTCTGAACTCCAGTCACATTCCT
>CAJVYE010000044.1 GCA_913009285.1 uncultured Nitrospirota bacterium
TTGCTGCTGTGTGTGTTTGTTTTTATTTTTTTTCTTTATTTTTTCTTTTTTTACTTTCTTTTTTTTTTAATGATACGGCGACCACCGAGATCTACACTCTTTCCCTACACGACGCTCTTCCGATCTATTCTTAAATTACTGCCTACTATTAGCTATCTTTTTTCCCTTTTCCTCTACATTCTTTTTCATTTTTAACTTCAACCTATGTAACCTTATAGAAATAATAGGGTCATTCAGGGCAAGGATCTGTGCAGCCAATATAGCAGCATTTTTTGCCCCTGCTTTACCTATTGCCATGGTGGCCACAGGTACACCACCCGGCATCTGTAGTGTAGAGATAAAGGAATCGACCCCTTTTAAGGGAGTAGAATCTATTGGTACGGCTATTACAGGGAGGATCGTCTCTGCAGCTATAACACCAGCAAGGTGCGCTGCCCCTCCAGCACCGGCAATGATAACCTTTATTCCTCTCTTCTTTGCCCCACTGGCATAATCCCTTGTCTTTTCAGGGGACCTGTGAGCTGAGGAGATGTTAAATTCATACCCTATACCGAGTGATTCAAGGGTATTAGCTGTCTCCTCCATGATCGGGAGGTCAGAATCACTCCCCATTACTATACTGACTTTTGTCTGTTTCATATGAAAAGTACCCTCACACTAACACTTTCTGGAAATGAAGTTAAAACCACAAAGACACAAAGGACACAAAGAGAATTGATTTCTTTGTGTTCTTTGTGTCTTTGTGGTTTTAACTTCACGATATCAGATTCAGATTACCTTCATAGATAAAATTCTCAGTATGACTTGCTACCATCTCTGGATCGACCTCTATCCTTGACTGACCTGTCTCCATTGCAGCCTTTGCCACTGCTGCAGCAACCCTTGGCGGCACATGAAAGTCCAGACCTTTGGGTATGATATAATCAGGTTTTAGCTGACTCTCTGATATAAAATCAGCTATGGCATGTGCAGCAGCGATCTTCATCTCCCTATTTATACCCTTTGCCCTTACATCAAGCGCTCCACGAAATATACCTGGAAAGGCAAGTGAATTATTGACCTGGTTAGGAAAATCAGATCTACCTGTAGCAACTATCTTTGCCCCTGCGGATAATGCCTCCTCAGGCATAATCTCAGGAACCGGATTTGCCAAGGCAAATACTATTGGGTCCTTTGACATAGATATTACCATTTCTCTATTAACTACATCAGCAGCAGAGAGACCTATAAAGACATCCCTACCCTTTATTGCCTCCTCAAGTCCACCTTTGATATTATCAGGATTGGTAATCTCTGCCAGTTCTTCCTTCATCCAGTTCATTCTTTTGTCCCTGCCCTTATAGATTACACCTATGGAATCACAGATAACAATATCCTTTATCCCTGAGAAGTTGAGTATGCTGGTCACAGCAGTACCTGCTGCACCTGCTCCATTTATAACTACCCTGATATCAGCCATATCCTTTCCGGCTAACTTCAGGGCATTAATCAATCCAGCAAGTACGACAACCGCAGTTCCGTGCTGATCATCATGGAAGATAGGTATATCTGTCTCTCTCTTTAGCCTCTCCTCGACACTGAAACACCTTGGTGCTGAAATATCTTCGAGATTTATACCCCCGAATGTTGAGGAGATATTTATGACTATATCAGAGATCTCATCTGGATCGTTAGCAGAGATACATATAGGGAAGGCCTCAACCCCTGCCATAGTATAGAAAAGGATCGCCTTTCCCTCCATTACAGGTAATGCTGCCCGAGGGCCTATATTACCTAGGCCAAGGACAGCACTTCCGTCAGTCACTATAGCTACCAGATTGTTTTTACATGTATAGTCATAGACCTTCATAGGATCTTTGGCTATCTCTTCTGAGGGTTTAGCAGCACATGGAGGTAGATAAAGAGAGCTCAATATATTGGAATCCCTTATAGGAATTTTACTATTTATCTCTATGACACCTCTGTGTCTCCTGTGAAGTTCGAGCGATCTTTGACTCAAAGAGGCATCCTTTGCATTTTTTCCAGGTAATAAGGGGAAATGCCCTTCGTATATAAAACCTTCCATCCTTTTCCTTATCTCTCCAGGTTCTACCATCCTTCGTGCCTCCCCGGTTTCGATAGCTGCCTGTGCAACTGCCTCGGCAATAGCAATGGCAACTTGAAAATCAAAGACCTTGGGTATTATTAAATTCGGTTGAAGCTCGTTATCCTTCACAAGACCTGCAAGGGCATTTGATGCTGCCCTCATGATCGTAAAATTGATATTGCGTGCTGCAACATCAAGTATCCCCCGGAAAAAACCTGGGAAGACAAGGGCTGTATTGATCTCATTAGGGAAATCAGATCTACCTGTGGCTATGACCTTTGCCCCTCCTCTCTTTGCCTCATCTGGCATGATTTCTGGCACTGGCACTGAGAGTGCAAAGACTATCGGGTCCTGTGCCATGCTACTTATCATCTCTGGAGAGACAATACCCCCTACAGACAGCCCTATAAATGCATCAGCACCTATGAATGCATCAGACAGAGCCCCTTTTTTATTCTCCATGTTTGTCTTCCTTGCGATCGCTGATTTTGCCCAGTTCATCCCCTCCATCCTATATTTATGGATGATTCCATGAGTATCTGATAGTATTATGTCCTTTACCCCGATATTTACCAGCATATTTGCGACAGATATACCTGCTGCACCTGCACCACTTATAACAATCTTCATATCATTTATATTCTTTCCAACCACCTTTGCAGCATTTATAAGCCCAGCCAACACCTCAATAGCAGCCGCATGTTGGTCATTGTGGAAGACACATACATTCATAGACTCCCGCAGGTGATGTTGAATCGTGAAACACTTTGGTGCAGAGATATCCTCCATACAGATGGCCCCAAAGGTCGGGACAAGGAGATTAACAGTCTTAATTATTTCATCTGTATCCTGGGTATCAAGGCAGATGGGGAATGCATCTACGCCACCAAATGTCTTAAATATTACAGATTTACATTCCAAAACTGGTAATGCGGCCTTTGGGCCGAGATTCCCCAGCCCTAAAACAGCCGATCCATCGGTTATAATAGCGACAGTATTTCCACGACATGTGTAATCAAACGACTTCTTAGGATCCTTATATATCTCCCTACAGGGTTCTGCCACCCCAGGGGTATAGACGAGGCTGAGTATTGATTCATCCTTGATAGGTATCTTGCTTTTGATACCGATTACACCGCGATACTTTTTTCTATAATTTAATGCATCATCACCTGTTATTGACATTTATATATCACCTCAATTAGATAAATGGACAATTAAGTGCCTAAAGTGAACTAAAGTGCCTAAAGTTAATGGAATATAATCTTTTAACTTTAGCTCACTTTAGGCACTACTTCAATTGATACCTCTTAACCGCCCTGTTGTGTTCCTTCAATGTGGAAGAAAACTGATGTCCACCATCCCCTTTTGATACAAAGTAGAGATGATTCGACTCTGCAGGATAGAGGGATGCCTTTATGGATGCCTTACCAGGATTCGTAATAGGCCCCGGAGGTAACCCAAGGTATCGATAGGTATTATAGGGTGAATCTATGGAAAGATCCTTCTTCCTCAGATTCCCATCAAAGTCCTTTAGGACATATATGACAGTGGGATCACACTCAAGACGTAACCCCTTTTTCAGGCGATTATGAAAAACTGCTGATATCAGTCTCCTCTCTTCATCCTTTCCAGTCTCCTTCTCAACAAGGGATGCAAGGGTAATAATCTGATGCATTGTTAATCCTATCTCCTTTGCCCTCTTTACAAACTCAGGGGCTATCTTCTTCTCAAAGGTATTAACCATCTTTTTCAATATGGTACGTTCATCGGCTCCTCTGCCAAAATAATAGGTGTCCGGGAAAAGATAGCCTTCAAGACTATCAGCATCTATTCCTATAAGTAATAAGAACTCTTTATCATGTGCCAATGAGATACACCTTTCACGATTTGCCATACCCTTCTTTTCCAAAAGTGTTGCAATCTCCCTTATATTATATCCTTCAGGGATCGTAACCTTATATAAGACAACCTTTCCGCTGGTTATGATATCAAGGATCTCTAAAGGGGGCATACTTGGACTCAATCTATATTCCCCTGCCTTGAATTTATTAACAACTCCCTTCAGGAAGGAGAGAAAGGTAAAACCCTTAACACTCCTTATCAATCCTTCTCCCTTAAGAAGGTCAGCCACTTCGCTTAAGACATATCCCTTAGGTATATTAACGATCCTCGGATTATCATATGAAGAGACAGGTGAGATAATAAATTTATAAAAAACTACTCCTATTCCATTGAATAGAAAAATCAGTAGAAAAAGGATAATGATCGCGTAGTATATCTTCCTGTAGATGGGTTTCATTGTTTATATTTCTTGCTGTCCAGATAACCCTGTAATATCAACTGGGAAGCAATCTTATCTGCTATTCCCTTCCTCTTTTTCCTGCTGATATTGGCATCTATCAGTACATTCTCAGCAGCAACTGTTGTCAACCTCTCATCCCACGTTACCACAGGGAGGGCAATCGCTGATCTGAGTCTTTCAACAAAGCCGATTACCTTTTCAGCCTGAGGTCCTATCTTCCCATCCATATTCCTTGGAAGGCCCACAACGATCTCAGAGATATCATACTCCTCTACTAACTCCTTTAAATGCCTAAAATCTGATTTAATACCTTTTCTTTTTAAGGTCTTAAGACCCTGGGCTGTCAATCCCAATCCATCACTAACAGATATACCAATAACTACATCACCTATATCCAGCCCTAATGCCCTTCCCACCTGCTATTCCCTAATTCCTTTCCAAATCTTAACTATTTGAACAATTATAACTTCTCTCTGAATAAAATATACTAATTTCTTTCCTGAGAGTCAATAGGAAATTGGGTTAGCGTTCACAGAACACTGAAATTTGAAATTGGAAATTAGGTAATAGTTCAGCCATAATTTTAATCCTTAAAAAGCGTAATAAATCACCACGGATATTCACGGATTTACACTGAGATTTATTAATGGAACTTCATCGTGAGATGAAGTCATATTAATAAATTCCAGTGATATTCCATGTCTTTCCGTGGTGACTTATTACGATAACACAAATTTCCAATTTCTAATTTCCAATTTCAAACCGTGAACAGTTACGAAATTGGAAGCAAGATATCCAAATGTCAATGCTCATTTTTCAATAAAAGTGCCTTACGAACTGCCTCCCGTAAAAGGCCCTTTATGATCTGAAAATGATGGATCTCTCGATTCAGTAATGCTGGTGATTTATGTATAAGGTCATCATATTCTGCTAATAACCTCTTTGCCATAGCTGTGGAAGAAAAGGAATGAGCCTTTTTGATTGCAGACTCAGCAAAGGACGACCTTTTTTGATCATCGTTGATTAATAGATCCGCCTTGCTAACAAAATCCTCAATAGATTCCTGTGTAAGAAATCCATCTACGCCATCCTCTATTACATCCCGCACACCAGGCGCCTCTACAGCCACCACTGGCGTTCCTGATGCCATGGCCTCAAGGATCACTATCCCCTGGGTCTCTGTCCTGGATGAAAAGATAAAGATATCACCACCGGCATAGGCATTTACCAGATCCTTTTTGGGCATCATCCCCTCAAAAAAAACCTTATTATTCAAACCTGCCTCTCTAACCCATTTCTTGAGATGCCCCTCTTGATCCCCTTCACCAGAAATGACTAGTACGAGATCACTGCTCCTTTCTGAGAGACGTCTAAATGCCTCCAATAAAAACCCTATATTCTTTTCTCTGGCAAGTCGCCCAATATGAAGGAGTATCTTCTTTTCAGGACCTATACTAAACCTCTGTCTTAGCCATGAGGGATCTGTATCCTTATAACGAACAAGATCAATGCCTGTAGGGATCACCTCAATCCTGACCTTTACCCCCCGCTGTATCAGCAGATCCTTGATATCATTACTCGGAGCGATCACAAGGTCGCAGAGATTACAAAAAGATGTACTCAAGTTTATAATCAATCTCTTGATCATATCAGAATCAAAAGGGACATAGTGGGAATACTTTTCATACTGGGTATGGTAGGTAAAAACAACAGGGATATTGATATGTTTTGCCAGATGCATCCCTGTCTCCCCCAAGAAGAAGGGGTGCTGAAGATGAACTATATCAGGACCAAGTTCTGAAAAAATGGATCTAAGTTTCAATGAGAAGGGAAGTGGTAGAGAAAAGTCTGTATGGTTAAAACGGGGGATAGATGGGACGCGATGAATCAGGGGATCTGTATCATGATAATCAGGATATTTTGGGGCAAAGATATGTACATCATGACCCAAGACACGGAATTCCTGCATAAAGGTCTCTATAGATCGTGTAACACCCCCTAGAAAGGGATAATATGTGTTAGTAAATATGCTGATCTTCATACCATTCTTGCCCCCATTTTAAGATGCACTATAGCATTATGGGTATCATTGGAAAGGATAATACGCCCACCCCTGCCCCCTATATGAGTCCCATCCGAATCCCTCTCTACAGCCTCAAAGGGAAGGTTCCATTCAATATTTGTCGGTGAGGTTCGAAATCGGGTATGTAAATGAAGTCTTACCTCCTCACCCACCCATGTAATCTCAAAACCCACTATCCCAAAATAGGTTGGGGCATTCTCTACAAAGATCCTTCCATCATTATAGAACCATTCTGGTGGAAGCGCTGGTGTTAAGACAAGAGCCCCTTCCTCCTCAAACAATAGCAGGTTTCTAATCAGAAGAATCCAGTCAGCCATTGCCCATCCATGATGACCATCTCCCATACATCCACCACCTGTACGTGGATGTACGGCCTCAGGCCAGGTGTATGTAGATGTTGCAATCTCCATAAGATAACGAATCAGTGGCCAGGCCTTACTACTTCTCCTGAATAGATAACACTGCGCGATCTGGGCAGTCAGATAAGGGTTCACCCCGGAATGGATCATATGTTGAAAAAAACCATCCTTATAAAAGGATTCTTTGCGAAGATATTCTATTGTATTTATAATTCTCTCATCATCCGATGAAAGTAGCCTGAGTGGATAGAGTGCACATATAGAGCCGATTGCGCCAGCATCCATCCTTCTGTATGGAGAGGCCGGCAGAATAGGCCTTCCAATGCCCTGTTCAACAAATTTTAATGAATTCAATATATCCTTCCAAAAATCCTTATAATAACCCTCAAAAATGGCTTGATCCTTTGTTCTCCCAAGTATCCTGGCCGATTCTATGCCATCGCGTATCCCTGCCAAAGACCAAAAGTCATCCCAATAATAATAGTCATTCGGACCAAGATGTTCAGCAGAAAGGCCTGGCGGTAAAAGTCCATAATGGGGCGCTTCTCTCTTCTTTTTTGTCTTTTTTCTCTTCCTTTCTATCCAATAGATCCCCTTCCTTATTGAAGGATAGACCTTTTTAAGGAATTCCCTGTCTCCGGTTAGACGATAGTGTTCCATCATCGACCAGATGGCCTGACCATTTGAATCCCATTCACCATTCTGTGAGAGGAAAAAGCCGTCCTTTCTCTGTCTTTCTGGATAGGTAATGAGCTTTTCCAGGGACTGGGCAAAACAACCAATCTTATCCAGGGCATTGATCATATAGGAGATCGGAAGAGCGTCGTGTAGGGAAAGAGTGTAGATCTCGGTGGTCGCCGTATCATTAAAAAAAAAAAGCAACTAAACTGGATACAGATTCGATCACTACGCACCGTACCACACCCATCTCACAACCCGCCAACCCTCCCGCTCT
>CAJVYE010000045.1 GCA_913009285.1 uncultured Nitrospirota bacterium
CTACACTCTTTCCCTACACGACGCTCTTCCGATCTTTTATGTATGAACGAAAACTACCCATCTACTGCATTGCATGAAAATTTTGTAATCCTCATGCCACGCAGTAGATGGGTAGTTTTCGTTCAGACACAGGTTTTCGGTCAGGCACTATTTAGTAATTATTATTTACTATCTCTTTAAAATATTTACCTGATTTAAACCTTACTACCCTCCTTGCAGATATCTCTGCCCCTTCCCCTGTCTTAGGATTCCGGCCAATCCTTGCTCTCTTTTCTCTCACCTGAAAAGAGCCAAACCGCCTCAGTATTACCGATTCCCCATTGCTAAGGGTTTCCTTAATTAGTTTAATGACCTCTTCTACGGCCTTTTCTGCCTTATTCCTCGCCAATCCTGTCTCTTGTGCAACCCTATTGATTATCTCTAACTTTGTCATTTAGCCCCCCATTAGTCAGGCAAGATGCCTAACCTATTTTCGAGTGGAACATATGAAAATAGCCGAGGTATCTTGCCTCAGATAAAAATAAAAATTCCTATACTATTACACTATTAGCAGCCTTTTCTCCAGAGATCACCCCCTTTGGAATTTTATAGTCTTACATAATATAAATAAGGATTATATACCACATTCACATAAATAAATCAAACAAAAATTTGGTTCTTTCGTAAAAAAGTTGAGCGACTCAAAAATAAATTAAAAATAAAAAATGAAAATGAAAAAATACAAATCTAAATGATAAAATTATCCCTCGTTTGTTAATGTAACTATTTGTTTATTTTTTCATTTTTGACTTTTTATCTTTAATTTTTGATTTTTATCAGTTTTCAATTTATGGTTAGTTTACTTAAACACGAAAGAGAGAAAAAATTTTATGTACCATTTCTAACCCAAATCTCTTGCTTGACATAAATCGATATGCCTGTTATCTTAATAATATAAACTATTTATCTGTAACTTCGCATTATAATTCATAATATCAGAGATTAAAAAGCAAAACTCGATTATATGCTGAATCGAAAATCCCCCCAAAATGGTGGATAAATATACTCATAAAAAAACCTTTAAAACTCTTAAGATAGTTCTGCAGGATTCCTTTAAAAATCTTGGCATAGAATCAAAGTTAAGAGAACAAAAGCTTCTATCTGTCTGGAATGAGGTTGTAGGTGATAAAATTGCCTCTATAGCCCAACCTGATTACATAAGGTTTAAGGTCCTTTTTGTAAATGTTGCTGATCCAATATGGATTCAACAGTTGAGTCTTATGCAGGATATGATTGTTGATAAATTAAACAAACAATCAGATAGAAAGTTGATAACAAAGATCCAGTTCAGGTTTGGGAAGATTCAAAGGAGAAGAGAGCAGATTAAAGATAAGATAGAAAAGCTCAGAGAGAGAAGGTTATCACCTCGTGAGATGGAAGATATAGAAAGGGAGTTAAAACCCATAAAGAATCAAGAGACAAAAGATGCCCTGAAAAGACTTATGGTCAAGGTACAAAAAGAGGAAAGTTGATAGATGCAAAAAGCAATATTTATCTTTTCTATTATTATATCCATATTTATGTCAGGATGTGTATTGTATAGATCCTCTAGTCCTGCTGAAAAAGGGATATTTACGTCTCCTCCTCCCGCTCCTGAAAAGATTGAAGAGGAGGTAATAACCCCTGCTGAAAAGAAGAAAGATTACAGGGCATATTACTACTTCATCATGGCCCAGATGTATGAATACCATAACAATTTTAAGAATGCCATAAAAGGATACCAGAAGGCCATCAAATATGATCCTGAATCGCCCATGCTATATCGAAATCTTGCTTCAGTCTATGTACGAACAGGAGATTTGGAGATGGCAATCTCCACTTGTGAGGATGCACTTGTTATAGATCCTGAATATATACCGATAATGATGATATTAGGTAAGCTTTACAACAGCATGAGCCAACACGATTCTTCAATAGCTCAGTACCAGGAAGTATTGAAGATAGATCCTGATAATGGAGATGCATACCTCTTTCTTGGGATATTATACATGGAGATCGAGAAAAATGATAGAGCTATAGAGGCCCTGGAGAAATTTATAGAGATCAAACCAGATTCTGTGTTAGACATGTACTATTTACTAGGGAAGAAGATATACGCATGGGAGAACTTAGCCTGGCTCTATCGGGTTCAAGAAAGATATGATGATGCGATTGAAAGTTATAAGAAGATATTAAGATTAGATCCCACGAATAATAAAATACGTAACAGATTGGGAGAGGTATATATTCTGCAAAAATCCTTTGGTAAGGCACTGGAGGAATACAAAGAGATAAGCAAAACAGAACCAGCTAATCTTAACATACACCTCAAGATAGGACTGATATATTATGAGCAAAAGGATTATCAGAAGGCATTGGAGGAGTTTCAGATAGTTCTCGTTTCAGAACCAGAAAGCAACAATGTCCACTACTATATAGCCATGATATATGAAAATATGGAAAGGTATGAAGATGCACTAAAGGAGTTGAAGTACATAATCAAGAAAAAACCAGATTCGATTGAAATTCAACTCCAGATGGGTAGGCTCTATGAGAAACTTGGGCGGATTGAGGAGACTATAAGGCTTTTAAAGGAGAGTATAAAGATAGAATCTGATAACCCGATACTCCACTTCGCCTTGGGAATGGCTCTATCAACCAATAAGGATTACGACTCAGCCATTAAGAGCCTTAAAAAGGCAATAGAGCTTGATCCGGAAAATGCTACATACCACTTCTGCCTGGGTGCAACCTACGAAAAGGTTAAAGACTTTGAAAGGTCGATTGAAGAGATGAAGAATACTATTAGGATAAACCCTAACCATCCCAATGCTCATAACTTCCTTGGTTATATGTATGCTGACATGGAGATCAATTTAGATAAGGCGATCTACCATGTGAATATGGCATTAGAGATAGAACCAAGTAATGGTTACTTTTTAGATAGCCTTGGTTGGGCATATTTCAAGAAAGGGATGCTTGATAAGGCACTGGCAGAGACCAAAAAGGCAATTACCTTTGTCCCATCTGATGCAGTAATATATGACCACTTAGGAGATATCCATTTCAAGTTGAAGAACTATCAGAAGGCCAAGGAGGTATGGGAAAAATCGCTATCTTTGAGCGAAGAAGGTGAAAAGGAGAATATCAGAAATAAACTTAAAAAAATCATGGAGTTAATACAGAAGTGAGGAAATTTTCGACTTTCGATTGTCGATATTAAAAAAGAATCAATAGGCAGTTATATTTCCAGGCAATAGGCAACTTCTTAACGATCGACTGACACCACCTAAAATTCTTTATTATCCACAACCTAAGCATTACTTTATAATTTCTATCTTCAAATTGATGAGAGAGATAAAAATAAAATCACCTGCCAAGATCAACCTTGGCCTGAAGGTCTACAGAAAGAGAGAGGATGGGTTTCACGAAGTTGAGACAATCCTACAGATGGTCGATCTTTATGATACGATAACCCTTCGGAGGATAGAAGGGGATATAATAGTAGTATCATGCAATAATAACTCTGTTCCAGAGGATGAGAACAATCTAGTATATAGAGCAGCTGAACTTATTCAGAGGCATATAAAGGTTGATAAGGGACTTTTGATAAAGATTGACAAACATATACCTGTCTCAGCAGGATTAGGTGGTGGTAGCAGTAACGCAGCAGTTACCCTCCTTGGTCTAAACAGGTTATGGGATCTCGGGCTGAAAAAGGATAAATTGATCGACTTAGCAAAATTGCTAGGCTCAGATGTCCCATTCTTTATCTTCGGAACAAGGGCAATCGGCAGAGGGAGGGGAGAGGAGTTACAACCTTTATCTTCTGGTGAAAGGATCCCGATAGTTCTGGTCAATCCAAATCTATCCCTCTCCACCTCCTGGGTATACAAAAACCTAAATTTGAGGTTGACAAATAAAGAGAATAGTATTAATCTATTAACGCCTCTATTGGAGAGAGGAGAGATCAAAAAGATAGGAAGATATATATTTAATGACCTAGAGTCCTCCGCTATAAAGAGGTTTCCGGTTATAAAAGATATAAAGGATAAACTATGGTCTCTTGGGGCAGTATGTTCTATGATGTCGGGGAGCGGTTCAACCGTTTTTGGTATCTTCACAGATTATAATATCGCTAAGGAGGCTTGTCACAAACTAAGAATAGAAGAATGGTCTGTCTTTTTGACAGAAACGATTGTCGATTTACAGGAGATATATCCCGGAGAGATATTGAGGAGTATGCAGTAGGCAGTAAGCAGTAGGAACTTAAAAACTGTACTGCCTACTTTCTTACTGCTTACTACAATTGGGGCGTCGTCAAGCGGTAAGACACAGGATTTTGGATCCTGGATTCGGAGGTTCGAATCCTCCCGCCCCAGTTATTGGTATCTTTAATCCCGGAATTTGAAAAACATAGGAGATTCAAAAGAAATGATTAATAATAAGATGTTAATATTTTCTGGGAGGGCAAATTTCGCTCTTTCCAAAGAAATCTGTGATTATATAAATATACCTCTCGGTGATTCAGATATATCCAATTTCCCTGACGGAGAAATACTGGTACATATTAAAGAAAATGTGCGTGGCAAAGATGTATTTGCAATCCAATCCACTTCTTGCCCTGGAAATACAAATCTGATGGAACTCTTGATAATGATTGATGCCCTAAAGAGGTCTTCTGCAAAGAGGATCACAGCCGTTCTACCATATTATGGATATGCCCGCCAAGACAGAAAGATTGAACCGAGGGTACCCATAACCTCCAAACTGGTAGCAGACCTCATTACTGCTGCAGGAGCCAACAGGGTATTAACAATGGATCTCCATGCGGGACAAATCCAGGCGTTCTTTGATATCCCGGTGGATCACCTCTTTGCTACACCTATCTTAATAGAATATATCAAAAAGAAGAATCTTAATAAAGATATGGTGGTAGTCTCTCCTGATCCTGGAGGAGTGGAACGTGCCAGGGCATTTGCCAAGAGATTGGATGTCTCTCTGGCCATAATTGATAAGAGGAGAGATGCGCCTGGAGAAACAAAAGTCATGAATATTATAGGAGAGGTGAAGGATAAGAATGTACTGATTGTAGACGATATGATAGATACGGCAGGAACCTTGACAGAGGCTACAAAGGCACTTATCAATAATGGGGCACATGATGTCTATACCTGTTGTACACATGCTGTCTTATCTGGTCCTGCCCTGGAAAGGATCTCCTCTTCTCAATTAAAAGAGGTCATAGTGACAAACACTATACCACTTGATGGTAAGGATGATATATGCAAAAAAATTAAGGTACTATCGGTCGCTGAACTCTTAGGTGAGGCTATAATAAGGATTCACAATGAGACATCTGTAAGTTCACTATTTATTTAAACCTTCATGCCGATCAGTCGACACAAGGGGTAATGAAAAACCACAAAGACACAAAGGACACAAAGAGAATTGACTTCTTTGTGCTCTTTGTGCCTTTGTGGTTTTAACTTATTTATGGAGAATAGATTATGGAACAACTTGAATTGAAAGGTAAAATGCGGGATGGTATAGGTAAAGGGACATCCCGAAGATTGAGAAAAACTGGCTTTATACCTGCGATCCTATATAGAAGTAAAAAAAATCTCCCTGTAATTATCAACCACAAGGATATAATGAATATTCTAAAGCACGGGGTTGAAAATGCCATCTTCCAGTTTAATATAGAAGGGGAAAATAGGGTTAATAGTAAGGTAATGCTTAAAGAAATACAGCTCCATCCATTAAAAAGTGGGATACTACATGTGGATCTGATGGAAATATCAATGGATAAGGAAATCAGGGTCAATGTTCCTCTTAGGATATTTGGAGAATCAATAGGAATAGCCACTAAGGAAGGAATATTAAACCATCTTGTAAGAGAAATAGAGATTGAATGCCTGCCTGGATTAATACCTGAGGAGATCAAAGTCGATATCTCTCCACTTGACATAGGAGATTCAATACATATCAGAGATCTCAATGTTGCAGAGGGTATCAAGATATTGAATAACCCTGATGAAACATTAATCACTCTTACAGCACCTACTGCAGAGGCCGAAGAAGAGAAGATCAAGGAAGTGGAGGAAGTTGGTGTAACTGAAAAGGAGGAAAAAGAAAAAGAAAAAGAAAAAGAGTGAAAATAATCATTGGACTAGGCAACCCAGATGTTGAGTACCAATACACAAGGCATAATGTTGGGTTCCTTGTGATTGATGAAATAACATCGCGATACAAGATACATCTTAGTATCAAAAGATGCTATTCGTTATTAGGTGAGGGTAATATTCATAACGAGAGGGTCTTATTAGTTAAACCTCTTACATACATGAATAGAAGTGGTAAGGCAGTTAAATCTATACTTGATACCCTCAACCTCTTCTCGACAAACCTTATAGTAATCCACGATGATATTGACATCCCATTAGGAAGAATCAAAAAAAAGCTCAGAGGAGGAGATGCAGGACATAAGGGGATAAGATCGATTATAGAATATATCGGGACAGGTGATTTCTCCCGTATAAGGATCGGCGTTGGCAGGCCATCTAAAGGAGAGGATCCATCAGAATATGTACTAAAGACCATACCAGATAGTGAATATGAATCTATAAGAGAATCTATCAATAAGGCAGTAGAGGAGATAGAAAAGATAATCTAGAGGTTATCTTGCAGCAATTTCTCAAGCTTTGTCTTATCATCGTCTGAAATGTCCTCACCGGTAAGAGTTCGAACTTCCTTTTCTCTCTTTTTAATCCACTCTTTTTTATCTAAAAAGGTCTTCTTGACCGAATCCATCCCATGACTCAACTTCTTTTTTACCTCCTCTTTCAGGATGGGATTCCCTCCCAGTTTCTTCTCTATATCAGAAAAGGAAAATTTGGTCAATTCTCTGGAAATGACCATGAGATATGGTACTAGCTTGGACTTCAACATCATCTCGCTTCCCAAAGAGGGAAAGAGATTTATCGGTATCAATATCAGCGAAAGGATCAATACTCCCTTGAGAATTCCTACCATACCACCTGCAAGGCGATCTATGAAGGTCAGCGCCTTTCCCTTCCTTAAAAGTCTCCTTATGAATTTCCCGATAAAGCTTACGAGGATGGCTATAACAATGAATATAATGACAAAGCCTATTATGTCTGTAACAATAGAATTCCTTATAAACCTGGAAAGATAATAAGAGAGATGTTGGTAAAACTGGCTGGCCACAAAAACCCCTATTATAATGGCAGCAAGAGAGAAAAGTTCCTTTATAAACCCTCTCAAGAGGCTATACAACACGCTGATACCTAAAAGGACTATGATACTGATATCTATCCAATTCATTGCCTTATATCCTCCCTATTAGGGCTCGGCCAAAAATAACTTGCTATTTCTGACCCGTCCCTTAAGCAATTCTCTCTATGAGTTCCTTCTCATCTGTCGACAGTATCTTATTGAGATCCAACAAAATAATGAGACTATCATCTAATTTGCCTACTCCATCAATATACTCTGACTTTACACCAGCAACCATAGGAGGTGGAGACTCTATGGTATTTAAGGGAAGTCTGAGAACATCTGAGACAGAATCTACTATAAAACCGACAATCTTCCCTTCTGTATCTATGACAATAATCCTTGTATAGATCGGAAGAGCACACGTCTGAACTCCAGTCACATTCC
>CAJVYE010000046.1 GCA_913009285.1 uncultured Nitrospirota bacterium
TTTTACTTTGTTTTTTTTTTTAATGATACGGCGACAACCGAGATCTACACTCTTTCCCTACCCGACGCTCTTCCGATCTGCTATAAATATCCCTACGGCAAAGGCCGATGCTATCTTGTGAGGAGAATCATCTATATGTAAAACCTGACGAATCTTATCCCTTAATGCCAGAAAAGTGATCATAACCCTCTCTTGTAAGGGGCCTTACATTGTGTACCTCATCGATAACCACTATCCCCACATCCTCTTTAATTATCTCCCCTATCTCTTTTATAGGGTTCTTCATTACTTTCCAGTATCGCGTTATATCCTTAACCCTATTTTCCCTGACTGTGAATAGGAGTTCATAATCCTCCCCACCATACAGGGCATAATCGTAAGGTGACTTGTCCCGGGAAATGGCAATATCATTCACAGCCTCAGAGATAGGGAGCTCTTTTAGATATATCATTGCCCCCACTACACTCTCTTCACAGATTCGCCTCAGGTCAGAGGCGAGACCATCACTAGTGTCTATCATAGCAGAGGCCAGCCTTTTGGTTGCGAGTAGTCTTCCTTCCTCTAATCTAGGGGTTGGTAAGATATGTCGTGATATGACCTCATCTATATGGATGGTCTGCTGTGTCGCCTTTACCGGCCCATTATCACTGATACCTGACTCTAACATCTCGAGGCCAAGGGCAGAATCACCGAGGCTACCTGTAACAAAGATCTTATCACCGACCTTTGCTCCCCCACGCCTCACAAGTAACCCTTCCTCAATCTCGCCTAGGATGGTAATGGATATTATAAGTTGGCCATCCGAACGGAATGTATCCCCACCCACTACAATGACATTGTAACTCCCTGTTGCCTCCTTTACACCATCGTAAAGGCCATCTATATATTCCACAGAGAGAGAAGGTGGTATCCCTATCGATATCAGGAGATAACAGGGTATTCCACCCATTGCAGCTATGTCACTTACATTGACAGCTACTGATTTCCTTCCCAATTGGGAAGGGGATATAGTATCTGATTTGAAGTGTACCCCCTCAACCAGAGAATCTGTTGAGGCAATAAGGATGAGTCCCCTGGTAAGTCTTACAGCGGCACTATCATCTCCAATCCCTACAACAACACCTTTGTTCTTAAAACCTAAACCTTTTCTTATCCTCTTTATTAAGTCAAATTCACCAATTTGACTCAGATCTACCATAGTATAGAAATTTCCATTTTGGACACAGATTATCGTTAGTAAGCAGTAGGCAGCTACTCCTTACTCCTTACTGCCTACTAAATTTATCTTCTCCATCTGATCCAGTACATATCTCCTGATCTCCTGAGGTCTTGGCATATCCCTTTTTATCTTTCCCTGTATAATCAATGGCTTCAGAAGAGATATATAATCTCCTGTACAGGAACATTTCCCTGAATCTATATGTGAGGGGAGGACAATCGTATTAAAACAATCCATACACCTTAATACCTTTTTTGACCCTGACTCCTTTCCCCTCTTGGAGATAGGTTCCCCCTCTATCTCCACGATATCGAATGAAAAGTCGATTACAGAGGCGCTGCTGATAGATGTCCCAACACCATATGCATCAGCTACCTCATTTAACCTCTCTATTTCAACTTCATCTAACCCACCACTGACGAATATCTTAACATCCTTAAATCCTCTGTAGTCTAATTCCCATCTCACCTCACGGAGGATCTCCAGCATATCTCCACGCCGTGATGAAGGCGTATCAAGACGAACAGCATATAGATCCTTTCCCAGTACCTCTACTGCCTTTAGTGACTCAAATTTTTCATCGTGAAAGGTATCCACCAATGCTACCCTTTTCTCATTGGGTTCTATTACCTCATGGAACGCCTTAACCGCCTCAGCAGAATCGCCAAACATTAAAACCAGTGCGTGAGGAATAGTTCCCATAGGGGATTCCCCTAAGAGCTCAGCGCTCTTTATTACAGCGACACCATCACACCCTCCAATAAAGGCGTTCCTCTCGATCATAGGTGTAATGGCAGGGTGCATACGCCTGGCGCCAAAACTTATCACACTTTTATCTCCAGCAACC
Organism: uncultured Nitrospirota bacterium; assembly: GCA_913009285.1. GTDB lineage: Bacteria > Nitrospinota > Nitrospinia > SZUA-224 > SZUA-224 > SZUA-224. The sequence continues at coordinate 2,067 of CAJVYE010000046.1, forward strand.
TTCTTGCAGCGGGCTGCCTTGGTGGCTATCCCTGACGCCTGGCAGATAAGACCTAATAATGCTGTTTCATATACAGAATAGTCGAGATAACGACCATCGATTACAAGGACAGGTTGGTTAGTGCTGAAGATTGTCCCTTCATCCATAGAGTAGATATCTACAGGCATTCCTTTGAAGAGCTCTGCAACCTCTTCTATACCTGCAAGAACCCCCCATTTCCAGTCCGATGGAAAGCCCTTCAATCGGACCTCAGCCTTGGCCCTCCTGTCTATCCCTTTTGCCTTCAGTATCTTTACAGCACGGGAAAAATAGACATCACTAGTCTTTCCACCCTTTATTTCCTCTTCACATGCAATATGAAACGCCATTATCTGCCTCTGCTATCAAATATCAAAATAATCAATTAATTGATACCTAAATTGAGCGATTCTTTCATGTCGGGCGAGACGCCCGACCTACTATTGGGTGAAATATTAATCCATTATAGTAGGACAGGCGTCTCGCCTGTCCTCACTCATTGGATGATTTGATTTTTTATTTATAATTACAAACTACCATATTAGTCTCACGCGGTCAAGTTATACGTCCTATTCATCTAATGATCCCCGACCTCTGATCCCCGTGAACTTTCACCCGTTTCAGGTTCAGAAAAATAATCAGGGTCAAGTCTTAATATCTCCTTTCTTACTGATTCAATATTATTTTCTAGTTTGTTAATGTAGCTAGTATCTGGATATTTTTCTATTAAGGTACCCAATTCATCATAGGCCATCGATAGATATCTCATCTTCTCTTCTATAAAATTCGCCTGTCTTGAGGCCATAAAGATCCTTCCTATCCTTATTCGCTCCATTTCTACGAATCTATCTGTCGCCTCTTTAGCCTTTTTTTCTGCCTCATCCTCATAGATTGTGCCGCTTAATTTATGAAATTCTTCAATTGCCTCTTCATAATCAGCATTATTAAAGAGATCTATTGCCCTATTATATGTCTCCTCCCAATGCCTGGCAATCGTAGTATCAAGTCCTGTCTTGTAGATCTCCTCCCTTCTAAATAACTCTTCTCTCATCTTTTGGATCCTATCCTCAAAACCCTTATCAATGTATCTCCTTTCAAATTCATCAAGATCGTTGAGGGCCTCTTCAAATTTGTTATTATTTATATACAGACCTTCTATATCACCTAATATGGCCTCCAAATAGTTATGCTCTGCCTCATGTGCCTTTCTTAAGAGCTCTTCTGCCTTATATGCAAATGTAGAATCTGGAAAATTGTCTATGATCTCTTTTAGAGTTGTTCTTGCCAATGAAAATCTGTTATTGTTTATATCGGTCTCAGCTTGAAGGAGTTTCTGGCTCATATCTTGTCTTACGGCTTCACGCAAATTATCAATATATCTAATCTTTTCAAGGGATAAGGCAGCGTATCGAGACCCTTTTTTTTGAAGATCCACTATATTTTTAAATACCCTATATGCCTGGTCGCTTTTATTGATCTTTATCAGCCATTGTGCATATTCATAAGAGAGTTCTGGTATTGCTTCATCTACATATGTCTTTAATATGGATCTGCCAACCTCAATGGCTTCATTATACTGTTCAATTTTTCCAAGAGATATAGCATATTGTATCCTTTGTCTTAAAGGAATACTTTCTGATGGGACCTCAGACAGTAGAAGGAAATTTGAAACAACAGACGCATAATCCTCCTGAGAAAACTGGATATCAATTGAATGGAGTATTTTATTAATCTGGTCTATATTTTCAGGTTTAATCAAATTGGAATCTATATCTATTATGCCTTCAGCAGTATCATCATATGACTCAAGATACCTTTTTTCTAGTCTCTTGCCCTTATTTAAATAATCCTCATATAATACAACAATCCTCTTATCAATAGATTCATCTACTGTACCGTCGACCTCTAATATCTTACGAATATCGAGTAAAATCTGATACAACTTTAATTTTAATCCTATAAGTTCTATCCGATATTTAAGAAGACTGGTATCATCCCATGTACCTGCTTGATTGAGTTTATCCTCTAACTCTCTTTTTAAATAAGTGTAAAATTGTATAGATTCATTTATCTGCCTCAGATCCATTTTGGTTACTGGTTTCTCTGAGATATCTATATCCCAGACAGATAGAATCTCTTCATCTTTAATCCTTTCTTTTGAAAAGATCTCCTTTCCAGGAATAGCGCATCCAGATATCACAAAGACGAGGAAAAACCCCAATACAATTATATGTAATCTATTCTTTAAATGGCTCAAAATGTCTCTCTCCTTCAAAGTTTTTTCCGTTAAATCTTTCAAAAGATTCTACAAAAGCAATCCCGTCATCTTTCCCTGTGCCTGTATACATATTGTAAAACTCTTCAGCCACTCTTAACCCGGAACGTTTATTAACAGGGACAGAGATTATACCCTTTGGTTTTTTAATTTGCACATGATCGACAAGACTAAATGCAAGGTCTGCTGCATCTATAAATACAGACTGATCTAAGTAATTAACTAACTCTTTGGCTGTAATAGTCCATGCAGGAAGCGCCCCTGAGGCCCCGGTAATCTTGATTGTCTCCTGTGACATACTCTTATTATCATCGTAACCAACATATGTTGCTACAGTTAATGAATGTTTATATTCCAATGCCTTGGATTGGGTGGTCACATAGGGGATGAAACCTATAAATGCTGCATTGGAATATGAATTAGTTGTCCCTGTCTTTCCATATAAAGGATATTCGATATGTAACTTCTTTAATTCCTTATTTTTTTCAGGATCTAAACTGGAGAGTAATACCTTCCCTCTAGCCGTTTGACCTGTCCCATATCTTACAACATTATATAGTATCCTTCCAATAAGATAGGCATCTTTTTCGTCAGAAATCCTTTCAGTTATTGGTTTATACTGATATATAATGCTATTATATCTATCTGTTATCTTTGTAATTGTCGCTGTTTCTCCTCTTTTTACACTGTTAGAAAATCTGTATATATTCCCTTCAAGGAGTGTTTGGTATATCATAGCAGAATCAAGGAGCGTTATTGAATTACTCCCCATTGGCATGGATAATACAGCGCCTATAGGACTATTTACACCTATTTTTTTGGCCAATGCTATTACATATTTCATTCCCAGCAGGATTTTAAAATTCATATTCTTAGAAAGGACCTCTATTGAATATGGATCGTGCTTCCTTAATTCTAATAGTCTTTCATTTATAGCCTCTTCTATCTTATAGATGGTACCGACAGATAACATTCCATTAACAAGATCGTCATCTGAAAATCCCCCCCTACCCCCCCCTTTTCCAAAGGGGGGGATCAGCTTCTTCCCCCCTTTATTAAAGGGGTTCAGCTTCGTCCCCCCTTTATTAAAGGGGGGGGAGGGGGGGATTAGATTTCCATATTTCAAAGGGGTTTGATTTAGGTTATGAACAGCCTTTTGTAGGTTAAGAAAGCTGTATCTTTTTAAAATATCTATTCTGAGTAGATGTTCCTCTACATCCCCTATTCCCTCTTTTATATGATTCTCATAATATTTGATCTCCTTGTCAAAACCGATTCCATAATAAAGTCTGTCGAGATTCAAGGCCTCTTCAAATTTTCCATCAAATAAAAGATCTGCCTTGATCCCTTGCTTTATTTCATTGAATATACCTCTTTTAATTTGTGCCTTATTCGAGACTATTCCAAGCCTATCCCGAATCCTTTTTACATATGTATTTCTGTCTTCATGAGGCTCCTGTAATAGTCCCACCCTCTCTGCCAAACCCTTTAACTGAGCAAATGTCAATTTATCTGTAAAGTGATACAAGAGATACACAGATGCGACATTCTCTGATTTGACACCTGCCCAGAACATAGAAACCTCTTCCGGAGCATCTTTATGGTACGGCCTTGGAAAATAGAGAGTGTTTTCAAAGGGGAAGACATTTCGATAATTCCCCAATCTATCTAACTTATTCCAGCCTAATTGTAGTGCAGCATAGTATATTAAAGGTTTAAATGTAGACCCGAACTGCCTTACAGCCTGAGCAGCCCTGTTGTAATTTTTGTTGTCTTCGCCGCCAACCATGGCCCGAATCTCTCCTTTTTCCAGAATCACCATCCCCCCTTGAAGGGCAGGCTGGGCCTCGATATTCAGATAAATCTTATTGTTTTTCTTATCTATATCCCTTATGCTTGTATATAGGATATCATCTTTTTTAAGCCCTTTGATAAAATTGTTCACATCCTTTTGAGTCGCTTTTGCCCACCTATTCTTCATCTTTCCTCTCTTGATCAGATTTGAGGTCCTCTTTATAGCGTAACTATCAATAATACCCTCGCTTTCTCCAATATCTACAACTATTTCTGGTCGTTTTTTCTTCTTTATATCTACTATCTTTCCATAATAAAACTGCAGTCTATTAATCTCTTCATTTGTATTTGATCTTATTTCACGATCATTAAACTTTAGATCATCAATATCAAGGCCATCCAGAATGATACCCAGTTCAGACAGATTTTTCTTGACGCCATATAAAGCAGCCTCCTGCATCCCTTTATCTATTGTTGTAAATATCTTTAGACCAGCAGTAGCCGGATTATAGATACCCTTTTCATTTAATATCTTTGTAAACCTTTCTCCCTGCAATATATTACGTACATAGTCCAGAACCACATTCTGTTCAAATCTGAATATACCCTTATTAAAAGGTAGCTCCTTATCTATCTCCTCATTGTAAACGTCCTCACTGATCATATTTAGACCTCTCATATTTTTAAGAACATATGCAGTTCTTATCTTTGCCTTCTTTCTCATTCTTGCCCTTTCTTCTTCAGTATCTCCGATAAAGGGATTGTAATAATTTGGGCCTTTTACTATCCCTGCTAAAGATACAGATTCAAGGAGTGTCAAGTCTTTTATATCCTTATCGAAAAAGTATCTTGCAGCTATCCCGAGTCCCCTTCCGTTTCCATTGACATAAAACTGATTGATGTAGAATTCAAGGATCTCATCCTTTGTAAAATGGGCCTCTAATTTTAATGCATTAATCAATTCCTTTAATTTTGAGACCAGGTCTCTCCCCTTTCTGCCAAAGATGTTCTTTGCTGTTTGTTGAGTCAGTGTACTCCCACCAGCCTTTACTCTCCCTGCACGGCTGTTTATCCATACTGCACGGAGTATACCCCTAAAATCAATACCTATATGATTGTAAAAGTTCTTATCCTCTGCGGCAAGGAGGGCATTGATAAAGTCCTTTGGGATATCATCTATATGAACATACATACGATGATCTATGTCAAAAAAGACACCGATCTTGTTTATACAGATCGGAAGAGCGTCGTGTAGGGAAAGAGTGTAGATCTCGGTGGTCGCCGTATCATTAAAAAAAAAAAAGAAAAAAAAGAATGAAAAAAAAAAAAAAAAAGAAAACAAACAAAAAAAAAAAAAAAAGAAAATGAGAAAAAAACGAACCGAGACGTGGCATAAGAGGAGGAAGGCGACGAAGAAGTGTCAACAGTTACGTAATG
>CAJVYE010000047.1 GCA_913009285.1 uncultured Nitrospirota bacterium
CCTGTGGCATTTCTTCTGCGTATTCTAACGATTTCAATTGCATTATTTTGTTTTAGGCTGTGGCTACCCCGTTTTTGAGGTTTTTGCAAGGGATCTTAATTTTAGAATGAGGAGAATAACGATTATAAGGATAAGGGTAATTATAGATAGTAACGCCATATGCCGTATTTTAATATCATTCCTAACCTTTTCTGATACATAGGATATCTCATCCAGTCTTTTAACTGAATTATCGAGCAGTTTCTTGACCCTTGCCGGATCAAGGGTATGGGTAACAGTAATTGCCTCGGTTACCATACCACGTGCCTCATCAATATCTAGTAAAAGGTCATCTATATTTCTTCCAGAGGATCTTATTTCTTTGACCTCCTCTTCACCTTCCTTAACAGCTCTTATTGCCTTTACAAGTAATTCTTTTATTTTTTTACCCTTCTCAAGTTGTGGTGAACCTTCCTCATGACAGCCTCCGCATTCTCCTTCACCCTTACCAGTAAAGATCTCTTCTGAAGGGAACTGGATATTATGATTTCCGTGACAATCAACACAACGGGGGACACCTATCTCTTGCATAGCCAGATAATGGGGACTTTCCCTGTAATACGCGGCTGTTTTGCTGTGACAGTTACCACATACATTAATGACCTCCTTCACACCTGGAGGAGTCGCCCCATGGATACCATGGCAGTCTGCACAATTTGGAGCCAAAGCAGGGTTCTTCCCTTTAACCTTGTTGTACAGTATCTGACCGTGATAACTTTTCTTATACTCATCCAGTTGATCTGTAGGTATTCCATAAGGCTTCATTTTTTCCTTATCTGAATGGCACTTTCCGCATGTCTCAGGGACATTTGTATGATATACGGTCGACAATGGATCGTTCTTTTTCCGTATCTCATGGTTGTCATGACAACTGATACAGGTAGCTACATTTGTATCACCCTTTTTCAGCAATAATATGCCATGAATACTGGTTTTGTACTCAGTGTATTGATCTACCCGGATATTATATTGGCGCATCTTTTTAACATCAGCATGACAACTGGCACACAGGGCAGGGATATCCTCAATTTTGGGTTTTCCTCTAAAACCTGCCTTCTTATCCATGGCATTCTCCATAGAATCAGGATCCCCCCCATGACAGTCAGGACAGGTTACCCCAACAGTCTTATGGATACTTTTTTTCCATTGATCGACTGCGGCCACAATGCGACCACTCAGTTCGCTGTGACAGATCACACATGAAATCTTTGTATCTTCCTCCGCCAAAGAAACAGCAGGAAGAACCAGCCAGCAGAATAATAAAAATATCTTTAGTATTGCCAATTTTTTCATTAGGAATAATGGCCCCAGATAGTCAGGACTATAAAGCTTATAACCCCTAAAATGCCCAATGTAGTAGCTATAGGTCTCTTGTGTGGATACCGTTCACTTCCCCTATCGATAAATGGCAGGAAGAAGATAATAGCTATTATAACACCCTGTCCAAGAACACCAATCATTTTTGGCGCCCATGCACCCAGAAAATCGAGTTTTTCAGCAAGTTTTAAAAGTTGGTAACCAGCCAAGAAGTACCACTCCGGCTTTATATGCTCTGGAGTTGAAAATGGATCTGCCTTGCTCTCCATAGGTGCAGGTATAAATGTTGCCAAGGCAATAAGGAGACCGAGAATAAGAAGAACTATTATTACCTCCTTCAGGACATGATTGGGATAGAAAGGTTCCCCATTTTTTATCTCTTCATTTTTTTTCACGGTTTAATCTCCATTTGAAACTATAGATTTTCAGATAACAAATTACACTGAGTTATCAGTCTCCTCGACGACGTACTACTCAACCTACGCAGGCTAACGCCTGCAGTTACCATAGTTTTTTCCTTATAGCCTTGTGTAATTTGTTATCTGAAAATCTATATACCAAAATCATAATGGTTCCGATATCCCCTGCCGCCGTATCATCAGAAAATGTAACACCAGACAGAGGAAGGCGACTCCTGGTAATATAACCACATGAAGGGCAAAGAACCTTGTCAGGGCAAGCTGAGAGACCTGTGGCCCACCCCGGACAAAATATCTCAGAGTTTCTCCTATAAAAGGTACTGCCGCTATGCTATCTGTTCCTACTGTGGTGGCCCAATAGGAGATCTGACTCCACGGTAGAAGGTACCCGGAAAATCCAAATGTGAATGTCAATAATAAAAGGGTCATTCCTGTCAACCAATTAAAATCTCTTGGTGGTCTAAAGGCGCCCACGAAAAAGACCCTGGTCATATGAAGAATAACAGTAATTATCATCACGTTAGCAGCCCAGTGATGCATTCCCCGGACCAGCCAGCCGAATTGAACATTATTAGTAATTTCTACTATACTTTCATATGCCTCCGCTATAGTAGGTCTATAATACATTAATAGCAGGACACCTGTCGCCACCTGAATAAGAAATAGGATAAAAGTTATACCACCCAGACAAGCCAAAAAATTCCGCTCTATAAAGAAACGATAATGTGGAGTAGTCTTCTTTAACTGTTTTTCTAAGGCATCCCTAAATTTAAGACGTTCATCAAGAGGGCCATATAAAAAGCCTGTCAGTGAAAAGATATCAAAGAGTTCTCGAAATAGAGTCCTCTTTTCAATATCCCTTTTCTTTAATTCCTTTTGCTCCTTACCCATCTATGCCTTTCCTATCAATATACTATCCCTGACAATCTTTGTACTGAGAACACTAAGTGGTCTGGGGGCAGGACCCCCTAAAACATTTCCATTCAAATCAAAATTGGCAGCATGACATGGACAAATCAATCTCTTTACAGTTCCATCCCATTTCACTATACAACCGAGGTGTGTGCATACCGCAGAAAGGGCAAATACCCCCTCTTCTGTTCGCACTACAATTACTGGCTTCCCAGCTACTACTACCACCTTACTCTTTCCGGTTGAGAGTTCGGTAAGAGATATGGTTATCCCGGCTTTTTTTGACCCTCCAGAGCTCGCTGAAGGCCACAAATATCGAATAATAGGGTAAAATGTTAATGCTCCCAGGACGGAAAATCCCAAACCTATCAGGATATCAAGAAAAGACCTCCTTGTTGACTTTGCTAAAGATAGATCAGTCTTTTCCTCTGCTTTCATAGTAAACGTCCTTCATTTAAATTGATTTTATCAATATAAGTATATTAAAATATATTGATATTAGAATAAACGACTTTCCCTTGTATTGTCAAGCATTTTTTGTTAACTTTATTCTATGATAAAAATGGTTAAATATGGGTTAAATATTAATAAATAATAGAAATGACAAACAAAAACATCATAAAATGTTCTAATTGTGGAGAGGATATTGAGAGATACAGAAACCCTACACCCACCGTGGATATCATAATAGAGATCGAGAATAGAGGGATAGTTCTGATCAAAAGAGGCAGACCTCCATATGGATGGGCAATCCCTGGTGGTTATGTAGATTATGGTGAATCGCTAGAAGAGGCTGCTGTAAGGGAGGCAAAAGAAGAAACTTCCCTTAACGTCAAAATAATTAGACAGTTTCATACTTATTCAGATCCAGAGAGGGATCACCGGCAACACAATATATCTACAGTATATATCGCCTCAGCAGAAGGAAGACCTACGGCTGATGATGATGCAAAGGAGGTAGGGATATTTAATCAGAATAATCTCCCCCAGGATCTTGCCTTTGACCATCGAAAGATACTAATGGATTACTTTGAAAAGAAATAGAACACTGAAATTTGAAATTGGAAATTAGAAAAAAATGAAAAGAGTTTACGAATTAGAGATTTACAAATTTCCAATTTCCAATTTCGAACCGTGAACGGTTACCAAATTTATTCATCTCTGCGATCTCTGCGATCTCTGCGGTGAATTATTATCCTCTCTTTTCATAATAATCCTTCAAGGCTGCCTCAACCGCCTCTTCAGCCAGAACAGAACAGTGGAGCTTATTTTTTGGCAAGCCACCCAGCGCCTCTGCAACGGTCTTATTGGTTATCTGTTTTATCTCCTCTATCTTCTTACCCTTAATAAGTTCTGTAATCATGGAACTTGTGGCTATAGCAGCGCCACATCCAAAGGTCTTGAACTTGGCATCGACAATCGTGTCATCATCTATCTTAAGATATAGTTTCATAACATCTCCACAAACAGGATTCCCTACTGTTCCAACACCATCTGCATCTTCAATCTTTCCCACATTACGGGGATTTTCAAAGTGATCCATCACCTTATCGCTGTATAATCCTTCTTCTCCCATTTCTCCTCCATTTAGTCTTCCCAGAGTGGTGACATTGCCCTAACCTTTTCTACGACAGGGGGCAATACCTCTAAGATACGGTCGATATCCTCCTCTGTGTTCTCTCTACCCAAGCTGAACCTCAATGACCCATGAACAATCTCATGTGGTATCCCCATAGCCACTAAAACATGGGAAGGCTCAAGCGAACCAGAACTACAAGCAGATCCTGTAGAGACCGCAATCCCTTCAAGATCCAGATTTATCATAAGGGTCTCACCCTCAACATACTCAAAACTCATATTCAGTGTAGTAGGAAGCCTCTTTGTGGGATGACCATTTAACTTTACATGCGAGATCTTTTCAGTCAATGCATTTTGCAACTTATCTCTTAAGCTTATAAGACGTCCTCTCTCTTCTTCCATGAAGGTTGAGGCAAGTTCACATGCCTTACTGAAACCTATAATGCCTGCCACATTCTCTGTCCCTGCCCTACGCTTCATCTCCTGATTACCCCCGTTGATCAATGGATGTAACCGCTTTGTCCCCTTTCTTATATAACATGCCCCAACCCCTTTGGGACCGTTGAGTTTATGCGCTGAAATAGATAGGAGGTTCACTCCTATATCCTCTACGTTAAGAGGGACCTTTCCAAGACTCTGAACAGCATCAGTGTGAAAGATAATACCCCTTTCCTGGGCGATCTTGGCGATCTCCTTTATAGGCTGTATAGTCCCTATCTCATTGTTAGAATGATGAATAGTTATAAGGATCGTATCTTCACTGATTGCCCCTGCCACGTCCTCAGGATTGACCACACCATATTCATCTACAGGGATATATGTTACCTGGTATCCATTTTTTTCCAGATACTTACATGTATTTAATACAGCATGATGTTCTATCTCGGAGGTGATGATGTGCCTTCCCTTATCCTTATTTGCAGATGCAACCCCCTTAATAGCAAAGTTATCCGACTCACTCCCACCCCCTGTAAAAACAATCTCCAAAGGGTCTGCTCCTATCATCTTTGCTACCTTTTCTCTTGCCTCATCCACCTTTACCCTTATCTTTCTCCCAAATTGGTGCAGACTCGAAGGGTTACCAAAATCCTCCTTGAAAAAGGGGAGCATTTCCTCTAGTACTTCAGGATGGAGTGGTGTAGTTGCGTTATTATCAAGATATACCAGTTTCATAAATTCTCCCTTTATAAAAATTTACTTCGATTCAAGGCAAATTACCACCAAAAGTAGTTGCTTGTTTATAAGTGGCTAAAGTGCCTAAAGTTAATTGTATTTAAAATTTTAATATAAAAAATAATTCCTTAACTTTAGGCACTTTGTATCATGCCGCTACCAAAGGTAGAGTTTTACGCCGATTAATCGTCAGACTTAAATCCTCATCTCCTTTAATCTTATCTCATCAATAGCTGTAACCATTATTATAGAGACCTCATTATTCGAAATCTTTTTCCAACATACAGGGACCTCTACATCTTTAGATGCATCGCTATATCTAGCTGTAATCTGAGATACTATAGGAATCAGACTCTCTCCTATTGCACCCTTAGCTACAACAACAGGTCCTTTATATCCCTTCACATAAAAAGAATAATCATCTGGCTCCGCCATCCTCTCTAACTTATCATTCTCTTCCTCATTTCTACCGACAATAACTTTACACTTATCTGTAAGACGAAAATGTCTCCCAATCCTCAATAGCCTGGCATCTTTGACAGAGATCTTGTTAGAAAATTTTATCATATCCTTCATACGGTTAGCAAAACTAATCTGTGTCAGTAGACACCCCCCAGAAGGACAATGGTAATCGTTTATATTATATTCCTCAACCATCCTTATCTGTGATTTACGGGATCTCCCACTTATTCTCAGAAGCCTCTCCCTGTTAACGATCCCCTCTTTCTCAGGTATGGTAGGCTCTAATAGCTTGGCTGATAAGGGTCTCAGCACCAACCCCTTAAGGCCACTCTCTTTATCAATAATACTCATGGCAGCTTGTCTCTGAGACATGGGACGTTGTCCTAAAACTTCCCCAGTAAATATAAAGGAGGCATTAATCTCTTTCATGATACCTTTTGCATATCTGAACATCATTATTCTGCAATCTATGCAGGGGTTTATATTCTTTCCGTAACCATGTTTAGGGGCCCTGACCACATCCACATACTCCTGACCTAGAAATATCGATTTTATACCTATCCCAAATGCCTTGGCAACCTTTACTGCCTCACTCTTACAACCAGAGTTTTTGCTGGTACAGGTACAAAAGGGGCTCATAAAGTTCAGCCCAATAACCTCAATACCAAGATCAAGCATGATCTTTATAGCCAATGTACTGTCAAGTCCTCCGGATAATAATCCTATTGCCATCTTTTCCAAACTGATGCTCCTCTTTTCTCTCACCTGAAAATTGGAATTTTCAGGTGAAGGTGTAAGGTCAAATAAAAATCTATATCTTAAAAGATATTGTTTTTTATTCTATTGGAACAGATCGATATTGTCAATAGATTCGAATCTGATTTAGATCGAACAAATAAATTCGAGTAAAATCCTTCTCCTTGACAAATGTCTTATTTTTGTTTAATATTTTATTAAATTATGTTGTCAGCAAAGGTAAAGTAGGGAGAATATTATGAATGGGGAAAGGATTGCTATAGCAGCAGATCACGGTGGATTTGACTTGAAGGAAGATATTAAAGGATTCCTCAAAGAGGATGGTTACGATTATATTGATTTGGGTACAGATAGTGAGGACTCTGTTGATTATCCTGACTATGGTGTGAAGATTGCACATGCTATTTTGAATGGAGAGGTAGATAGAGGTATCCTGATCTGTGGCACAGGGATTGGGATGTCCATTACTGTTAACAGATTTTCTGGCATACGTGGGGCTCTATGCCATGATGTGTATACTGCAAGGATGAGTAGAGAGCATAATGATTCCAATGTATTGGTTATGGGTGGACGTGTTATAGGGAAGGGATTGGCCATGGAGATAGTAAAGACATGGATTAAGAGCGAATTTACCGGCGGAAGACATCAAAGGCGTCTGGAT
>CAJVYE010000048.1 GCA_913009285.1 uncultured Nitrospirota bacterium
GAGCTAGTATGAGTTGGAAGAGTGTCGTGTGGGGAGGCTGGCGAGTGTGGCATTTGGTATTTTTTTTTTCAAGCAGAAGACGGCATACGAGATAAAGGAATGTGACTGGAGTTCAGACGTGTGCTCTTCCGATCTCTCCAGGGACGAACACGTTCGCTTATTTCATAATCAGATGAAACGTGAAATGTCCATTCACGATATGGTAATCCTTGGGATTGTGAATGAATCCCATCCAGATGGCGTCTTTAATCCAGAGTCTTTGCGTAAGATATATGAGCTTACTGAATATACCAAGACCCTGCACTGGTATGATGAAGAAAATCCGGAAAAACAAGCCGGTGTAATCGGGGTTGATATAATCGCCCCTTCGACTGTAGACAATATTGAACAGGGCGGCCTGGGAACAGTCAAATTCGAATGGCTCATGACATCACCACCTGCTACCATTGAAGGGGCCTTGGCCATACGCGAAAAGGCCTACCGGCTTCCTTTCTTGAAAGGGACCCTTATTTCTGAGGATGGCAAGGCCTTGTGTCTGTACCTACCATTGACCTCAAAAGACGTTAGTTACAAGGTTTATTCCATGTTGAGCAAGAAGATTGCCACCTTTACCGGTGACGAACAATACTTTATTACCGGCTTGCCGGTGGCAGAGGATACCTTCGGTGTAGAGATGTTCAAACAGATGGCCATCTCTGCCCCGATTGCTATGCTGATCATATTTTTGCTCATGCTGTTCTTTTTCCGTAATGTGGTCTTGATCATCTCTCCGATGATTGTTGCCATGGTTTCGGTAATTTGTACTATGGGACTCCTTATTGCCACAGGTTATACAGTTCATATAATGAGTTCCATGATACCTATATTCATCTTGCCCATTGCTGTGCTAGATGCCATTCATATCCTCTCAGAATTTTTTGATCGTTATCAGGAAACAAAGGATCGCCGAAAGACAATGATTAGTGTCATGGATGATCTGTCAATGCCTATGATGTATACATCTCTCACTACTGCTGCAGGGTTTGCTTCACTGGCCTTGACTCCAATACCACCAGTCCAGGTCTTTGGGATATTTGTAGCCTTTGGTGTAATGATGGCATGGATATGGACTGTCACCTTTATCCCGGCATATGTGATGTTTATCCGTGAAGAGTCGTTAGAAAAATTGGGCGCTGTTCATCATAAGGAGGATTACATTGTTGAATCCCCATTTTCCCGTTTCCTCTCATGGATGGGGAGAATGACTTATAATCAGGCCAAGCTAATAATAGCCATAACCGTACTCTTGACCCTGGTGGCTGGATATGGAATTGGCATCATTGATATAAATGACAACCCTATTAAGTGGTTTACCCCCTCGCATCCTATCCGTGTGGCTGATAAGGTGCTCAACGAACATTTTGGTGGCACCTACCCGGCCTATCTGGCCCTGGAAGCTAAACCAAGCCCTATGACGCCGGATCAATATGCAGATATTTTATCACAACGTATCATTGCTCATAGCAAGGAATTGGAAGAGACGATTCAAGCTTCTATGATGGTATTTGAGGCCTTACAAGTAGAGGCTTTACGTCTTGGCAATATTGTGTCTTCAAAAGAGGGCCTCCTTGATCATCTCATATCATTTGCCAACACCAAAATGGAAGAGGCTCCGGATGACCATTTTGAGGCATGGGATGAGGCACTACTCTTTCTCGATCAGGAAGCCCAACGGGACCAATTATTCAAGCAGCCAGAGATGTTGTCCTATATAGAGGAGCTCCAGAAACACCTTCTCACCACCGGTATTGTTGGCAAGTCGAATTCCCTGCCAGATATTGTTAAGACAGTACATCGGGAGCTTTTACTGGGTGATCCAAAGGAATTTAAAATCCCTAAATCAGCTAGTGCTGTAGCCCAATGCCTGATCACATATCAGAACAGCCACCGCCCACAAGATCTCTGGCATTTTGTAACACCAGATTATAAAAAGACGGTTATTTGGGTTCAGCTAAGGAGCGGAGACAACAGAGATATGTCCAGGGTGGTAAAAGCGATTGATGATTACATAACTGCAAATCCACCACCGTTCCCTCTCAAACATGGATGGTTTGGCCTGACATATATCAATGTTATCTGGCAGAATAAGATGGTTAGTGGTATGTTGCGGTCATTTCTTGGAGGGTTCCTTGTAGTTCTTTTGATGATGACGATCCTTTTCAAATCATCCCTATGGGGGATGCTGGCCATGATTCCCCTCACCGTAACCATTGCTTTGATCTATGGGGCAATAGGTTTAGCAGGGAAGGCTTATGACATGCCCGTGGCGGTCCTCTCTTCCTTAAGCCTTGGTCTGGCGGTTGACTATGCTATCCATTTCCTATCCCGTAGTCGTAAGCTATACGAACAATACGGGTCATGGTCAGCCACAACAGGTCCGGTCTTCGGAGAACCAGCTCGAGCCATTTCCAGGAATGCTATAGTGGTTGGGATAGGGTTTCTTCCTCTAGTGATGGCTACGTTGATTCCCTATAAAACCGTTGGAATCCTTATAGCCTCTATCCTTTTTATTGCAGGTATTGCATCGTTAATGATTCTACCATCCATTATCACATTAACTGAAAGTTGGTTATTTCCTAAAACGAAGATATGTTGTTTTGTCTGCAACTGCACAACATGTACTATTACAGCTATTACAGCTGTTCTACTTTTGGTAGTCAATATCCACCAGTTTCTTTCAGTAGGGTGGACCACCCTGACTTGGTTCAGTCTCGGAGCAATCATTATTTTAGGGAGTATATGCGGCCTCATGTCCCGGAGTAAAAAATGTAGAATCTAAACCTATTTCAACTCAAATAATCCGCCGAAGGCTATAAGTGCTGGGTGGCACGGACAAACTTGTTTGTCCGTGTGGGGGTATTTTCAGATGAAAGGAGTAATGGAAAATGGTAAAAAAGAAAGGAGGTATTTAAGTGACAATTATAATAAAACTTTTTAGGATCATATATTTTTTATTGATATTACTGTTTAGTACCTCATACCAATTATCGTGGGCAGAGGAGGTAAAGACGATGGCATCTTCTATAAAGATACCATCCGTGAATGACATTATCAAGAATGCTAATAGGGTCGCCTATTACCAGGGAAGGGACGGGCGTGCAAAGGTTTCAATGACTATTATGGATAGCCAGGGACGTTCACGATACAGGCAATTTACTATCCTTCGTCTAAATAAGGATGCAGAAGATCAGTGTTGTGGCGACCAGAGGTTTTATGTCTATTTCCATCGCCCTGCTGATGTAAACAAAATGGCGTTCATGGTCTGGAAACATATAAATAAGGATGATGACCGATGGCTTTACCTGCCTGCCTTGGACCTGGTAAAACGCATCGCAGCCTCAGATGAGAGAGCCAGTTTTGTAGGTTCCAATTTTTTTTACGAGGATGTTTCAGGCCGGAACATCAACGAAGATATCCATGAATTGGTCGAGACAACCAAAACCTATTATACCTTGAAAAATACTCCCAGGGACCCTAAGCCGGTTGAGTTCGCGTATTATACAATGTGGATTCATCGCAAGACATTTGTGCCTGTAAAGGTTGAGTATTATGATAAAAAGGGAGAGAAATATAGAGTGTATGAGGTCTTGAAAGTGGATACCATCCAGGGATTTCCCTCAATAACCAAGTCCAGGATGTCAGATCTGCGTACAAAAGGGGAGACGATCATTGAATACCGTGATGTAAAGTATAACATTGGCCTGCCTGATAAGATTTTTACTGAGCGGTATCTCCGGCGTGCTCCTAAAAAATATTTGAAAAAGAAGTAATGATTTAATGATAAAGATATTGTTGCGAAGATTACACATCTTGTTGCTGATCTTAGCGCTGCTTGTGTCAGTTGTGTATGCACAGGACGAGCCTTCCTTGCCATCCGGGTTGGGCGAGGATGAACTAAAGGATGGAGAGGAACCAGCTTTGCCTTCTGGCCTAACCCAGTCCGGGGATAAAGGTTCGACTGTAGAGCCAGCGCTCCCTCAAGGTCTCACAGAAAAACCGGAGGGGCCTCCAGACAAGGAGGCTGAAATGATAAATAATATTACCAAGATAGCTTTTGATATGACCGGCTATTGGGATGCAAGGGTTGGGGTACGGACACAACAAGATCCTTATGAAAAGGATATGTCCCTGGGTGAGACTCGCCTCCAGTTAGAGATAGAAAGGGATTGGACCATGGCGACCTTCAGGCTGAAAACAGATCTTCTCTATGACCCTGTCTTCAACCATCATAGAATCCACATGGAGAAAGGCCAGGGATGGCTTGATCTCAGAGAGACAAGTCTCTCGTTAACACCGACGAGTTTCATGGACGTAAAAGTGGGTCGGCAAATACTGACCTGGGGCACTGGTGATATGCTCTTCATAAACGACTTATTTCCCAAGGACTGGAACTCCTTCTTTATCGGACGTGATTCAGAGTATCTTAAAGCCCCATCAGATGCAATAAAGACTTCTCTTTACAGTGGTCTGGTCAACATAGACATTATTTACACACCTTGTTTTGATTCAGACCGCTACATTGATGGTAGACGTATCTCCTACTGGAATGGGATGATCGGGCGTAGGGCAGGCAGAGATGCCCAGGTGCGTGTTGATATGCCGGATGATTGGTTCGATGATGACGAGGTGGCCTGGCGTATCTTCAAGAACTTAAGAGGGTATGAACTGGCCATTTATGGTTATCAGGGGTTCTGGAAGAGTCCTGGCGGTACTGATCCCGTCTCGGGTCTGTCAATCTTTCCGGGACTCTCAGTATACGGGGCAAGCGCACGAGGGGTTGTCAGTAAAGGGATTAGTAATATAGAAATTGGCTATTACGACTCAGAAGATGATTCTAATGGTACTAATCCCTTTGTGCGAAATAGCGAATTCCGTTTTTTATTAGGATATGAGCAAGAAGTGGCCAAAGATCTCACCGTCGTTATTCAATACTACCTTGAGCACATGATAGACTATGACAACTACCAACGTACCTTGCCATCGGTCAGTCGGATAGCCGACAAAAATCGCCAGGTGGTAACGTTACGCCTGACCAAACTGCTGATGAAACAAGACTTAAAGTTGTCACTCTTCACATATTACTCCCCAACAGACAATGATGCATATCTGAGGCCTATAATTCACTATAAGATTGACGACCATTGGTCCTGTGATGTTGGCGGAAATCTCTTTTTTGGAAAGGATGATCATACCTTTTTCGGCCAGTTCGAAAAGAACAACAACATGTATGCTGGCATGCGATACAGTTTTTGAGTTGTAGTCCCGCATTATTTCACCATCATTGATATCGGGACAATATCTATTCCTTCTTCTCTTAGCTTTGGTATCATTTCCTTGAGCGCCTTAGCAGTCACTTTATATGGATGACCAATACCTATAGCGCTGCCATTTTTTTTTGCTATCTCTGCAAGCTTCATTATCTGCCTGCTTATATAATCTATCTCTTCTATATTGTCAAGGAACAATTTACGTTGAGCGGTCTTTAATCCCAGTTCCTTTGCCACCCTGAATGCCACAGTCTTTGATGATGTAATACTATCAAGAAAAAAGAGATCTTTCTTCCTTATTATATTAAGAATAACCCTCATTATATATTCATCCTCTGTAAGTTTTGATCCCATATGGTTATTTATACCGATGATGAAAGGGACAGAGTTAATATCCTTTGTCAACTCATATTCCAGATCCTTTGTTGTCATGCTGCTTATTATTGCCCCTATTCCTGGATCTATATCAGGATAACCATGTGGTTCCATTGGGAGATGTAACAGGATATCCCGATCAAATCTATTTATCTCTTCAGCTATGGTCTCAGACAAGTGAAGATGAGGAAGAATTGAGAATGAGATAGGGGCATTGATCTTAATAAACTCCTCTACTATCTCTCTATCCCACCCAATGTCATCTATAAGGATAGCTACGGCATTTCTATTATCCTTTATAGATGATCTGCTTTCATATCTTTTTTCAATTTTCGGTATATAGCTATAATTCTCATATTTCTGTGCCTTTTTCGGTAGAGTGTTATTCCTTTCTTTCTGAAGATATCTTAGCAGAGGAATGCTCAGGGCAAGGATGAAAATGAGAGAGATAATGACAATCCATAGCCCCAATAGACCATGATGTGATGATTTCGTCATCTTAGTTGCCTTAGGATTTCTTTTTTTCTTCTTTAGAATTCATTATGTTATTCCTAAATATATTCACTCCCTTCAATATACTTATGGCCCTCTCGAGTTGGTTATCCCCTTTAATGGCCTTATAATCACTCTCTTTTGTCCTCTCTTCTTCTGTCTTTTGGTCTTGACGATCTATTATACCTTTCTCATCTCCTTTGAGGTGCCGCTTGAGATCCTTTTCCCTTATTATGTTGATCTTTGATTTGGAGACAGAATCCTCTTTAATCATTGGTATATTCTCTACTATTATATCTGGTATGATTCCCTTCTCCTGTATTATACGACCATTTGGGGTATAGTACCTTGCTGTAGTTAATCTTAATCCAGATCCATCACTCAGGGGAATAACTACTTGAACTGATCCTTTCCCGAATGTTTGTGTTCCTAATATCAATGCCCTATTGTGATCCTGAAGTGCCCCGGCTACGATCTCTGATGCACTAGCGCTACCGGCATTAACTAAGACAATTAATGGAAGTTTGCACTTCTTTTTTGTTGCAAATTCCATATTTTGTTCATCTGTACGACCCTTTGTATAGACAATTAACTTTCCCTTGTCTAAGAATCTATCAGATACTGCTACAGCCTGATTCAGGAGACCTCCAGGATTGGATCTCAAGTCAAGAATAAGCCCGGTTACCTCTTTCTTTTTTACCAGATCTTCTAGTGCCTTATCCAGGTCCTTGTCTGTAGTCTTTTTAAAACTACTGATTCTTATATATCCTATATCATCGATCGTCTTGTGTTTTACACTTTTGATCTTTATAATCCCCCTAGTGATGGTAAAATCTTGCGGACTTTCGAACCCATTACGCATTATTGTGATTGTCACAGATGTCCCTTTGGGGCCCCTCATCTGCTTTACAGCATCCATAAGTAGATCGGAAGAGCGTCGTGTAGGGAAAGAGTGTGGATCTCTGTGGGCGCCGGATCATTAAAAAAAAAATTAACCTACACCACGTTCATCGGCTGTATTTCTT
>CAJVYE010000049.1 GCA_913009285.1 uncultured Nitrospirota bacterium
AGATTCAGATCGTCTACAGTGGTCCTGGGTAAATCCTCAAAGAGATGACATGTATCATAACTGATATACCCTATTCCTCCTCCCCAGAAATGAGAAAGGTAGTCTATCTTTATAGTATTACTCTTATTCAGTAGTGTTGATAACATATCTATAGGATTACCTTTATAGGTCTTCTTTTTCTTATCTGTTATAACCTCTATCAGATTTCCCTTGCTCTTAAATATCAAATTAGGATTACACCCTATAAAAGAATACCGTGCAATCCTGCTCTCCCCTTTACCGCTGTCTAAGAGAAAGGAGAAAGCCTCACCAGATGTAAAATTCTCAAAAAGGGTTACAGGTGTTTCGTAGTTTAGTGGTATCTGGCTAAAAAGCGGGAGAATACCCCTTTTTTTCCTTAACCTGCACAATTCTGCTTCACTTGGAAAAATATCCATAATTTATTGAAAAACTAGCATGATTTAATCAAATTCATATATATTATTATATAAAATAATTTTAATTATTTAAATGGTATATTTTAGGACAATAGTTTTTATAACTCATTGATAATGTTACCATAATATTATTATTGATTAAGCAACTCAGGAAAGAAAAGTTGTTTACAACTTCTTTACCACTTGAAAAAAATGGTCATAGTATACTATACTATAAATAGCAATGAAAGGCACAAAATTTATATGATATAATAAACGTTAAAAGTAACTTTTATAAGGAGAATAAAATGACAACTTCATCTAAACCACAGAACACATCATCAAAAGAAGAGGAAAAGAGGACAGAAAGTTTTATCTCTTTAATTGGGGACAAACATGATGTAAGTTTCTTTAAAGAGCAATACTGGGAAGGGAGCCTTGAAGACTATTTCGAGATCGTCAGGAAGAACCCTAAAGTGGCAAGGTCTGCATTTCAGAGGATCTATGATATGATCATGTCTTACGGCACTGAGGATATTATAGAGCAGAAGGAAAAGTATACCAGATATAAATTCTTCGATGATGAGAGGACTGATGGCGAGGATGCGATATTCGGTCTGGATAAGTCACTTATGAAGTTACTAAATATCTTTAAATCTGCTGCCAATAGATATGGAACAGAAAAGAGGGTTTTACTCCTTCATGGTCCTGTGGGAGGCTGTAAGAGCACAATAGTCAGGTTGTTAAAAAAGGGATTAGAGGAATATTCAAGAACCGAGGAAGGCGCCCTTTATACCTTTAGCTGGAATATGCCGGATGAGGGCGAAGTGAAGGATGCAGGGTCTTCCAAAACCATTGAATGGATGGACTGTCCAATGCATGAAGACCCCCTACACCTGGTCCCGCCGAATATAAGAAATGATATCATCAGGGAACTCACCAAGGGGCATAAGGAGGAGGATAAAATAGTTGTAGAAGGTAATCTTTGTCCTTCATGCAGGCAAAACTATCGCGAACTAATGAAAAAATACAAAGGAGACTGGACAAAGGTGATATCTCATATAAAGGTTAGACGAATGACCCTCTCTGAAAAGGACCGCATCGGTATAGGGACCTTTCAGCCAAAGGATGAGAAAAATCAGGATTCTACCGAGCTAACAGGGGATATAAATTACAGAAAAATAGCAGAATATGGCTCAGAATCAGATCCAAGGGCATTCAACTTTGATGGAGAGTTCAATATAGCCAATCGGGGCCTGATAGAGTTTATAGAGGTCCTAAAATTGGATGTAGCCTTTCTCTATGATCTCCTGGGGGCTTCACAGGAACACAAGATTAAACCAAAGAAGTTTGCCCAGACAGATATAGATGAAGTTATCATAGGGCATACCAATGAACCAGAGTACAAGAAGCTCCAAAACAACGAATATATGGAGGCGCTCAGGGATAGGACAGTAAAGATCGATATCCCTTATGTTACTATACTTGAGGATGAGATAAAGATATATAAGAAGGATTATAACCAGGATAAAATAAAGGCTGAACATATAGCCCCACATACAATTGAAATGGCCGCGATGTGGGCAGTGCTTACAAGGTTAGAGGATCCCAAAGATGCAAAGTTAACACTCCTCCAGAAACTTAAACTCTATAATGGAAAAACCCTGCCTGGCTTCACAGAGGACAATATCAAAGAACTAAAGCAGGAGGCAAGCAGAGAGGGGATGACAGGTATCTCACCGAGATATATACAGGATAAGGTCTCTAATGCGCTGGTAAAGGATGTGCATGAGGGATGTATGAATCCGTTCATGGTATTGAATGAGTTGGAGAATGGTCTGGAACACCACTCACTGATCTCTGATGAAGAACAAAAGAAGAGATTCATGGATCTACTGGCAGTGGTAAAAGAGGAGTATGAGGATATAACAAAGAATGAGGTACAGAGGGCAATAAGCGCTGATGAGGAATCTATAAAGAAGCTGTGCGCCAACTATGTGGATAACATAAAGGCATATACACAGAAGGAAAAGGTCAAAAATAAATATACAGGGCAGTATGAGGAACCAGATGAAAGATTGATGAGATCTATTGAGGAGAAAATAGATATACCAGACAGCAGAAAGGATGACTTCCGGCGCGAGATAATGAACTATATCGGTGCCCTGGCCATAGAGGGGAAGACATTTGATTTCACAACCAATGAACGACTCCACAAGGCATTGGAGCTGAAATTATTCGAGGATCAGAAGGATACCATAAAGTTAACCAGTCTGGTATCAAGGGTAGTGGATAAGGAGACCCAGGAGAAGATAGATGTGGTGAAAGGCAGAATGATAAAGAACTTTGGTTACTGTGAAATCTGTGCCACTGATGTCCTGAATTTTGTTGCAAGCATATTTGCCAGAGGAGATATAAAGGCATAAAGGTGTTGATTACATATGGTAAAAAAAATAGAAAGAGATACCAGAAAATTTAGACAGATAATAAGGGGGAAGATAAAAAAAGAACTTAAAAAGTATATCACCAGAGGAGAGTTGATCGGAAAAAAAGGAAAGGATCTAGTCAGTATACCTATCCCTCAGATAGAGCTTCCGTACTTCAAATATGGTACAGAAGAGGTAGGAGGTGTCGGACAGGGAGAGGGAGAGAGCGGAACACCTATAGGGTCTGACAAAGGGGAGCCAGGAGCTGGAACAGCAGGTGACCAGCCCGGAGAACATCTATTAGAGGTTGAGATGTCTATAGAGGAACTGGCCGAGATCCTGGGAGAAGAGTTAGAACTTCCTCGTATCCAGCCAAGGGGAAAGAAAAATATAATAGAAGATAAAGATCGATATACAGGGATAAGACGTGTAGGACCTGAATCTCTACGACACTTTAAACGTACCTATAAACAGGCATTAAAGAGGCAGATAATCTCTGGCACCTATAATATCCAAAACCCCCGAATTATCCCTATCAGAGAGGACAAGAGGTATCTTTCATGGAAGACCACACGGAGCCCCGAGAGTAATGCGGTTATTATATATATGATGGATGTATCTGGTTCCATGGGTGATGAACAGAAGGAGATAGTAAGGATAGAATCTTTCTGGATAGACACATGGCTCCGTTTCAACTATAAGGGACTGGAGTCGCGTTATATTGTCCACGATGCTGTGGCAAGAGAAGTAAACAAGGATACCTTTTATCATACCAGAGAAAGTGGGGGGACACTTATCTCATCTGCTTATGAATTATGCATCAAAATGATTGAGAAGGATTACCCTGCCATGGAATGGAATATATATCCGTTTCATTTTTCAGACGGTGATAATTATGTGACTGATAATGATCGCTGCACACAACTATTAGAGAAGTGGCTTCTCCCTTACTCAAATGTCTTCTGCTATGGACAGGTAGCAGGTTTCTACGGATCAGGAAAATTTTTCCAGGATTTAAATGAACATTTCCCTAATGAGGAAAACCTTATCACATCTCATATCAATGATAAGGATGAAATTTATAACTCCATCAAGGAGTTTCTTGGGAAGGGAAAGTGATATACCTTATGGGCGCCAAAAAATTTTCTACTGAATTAAAGAACCTGAAGTATGAAATCCAAGAACATGCAAGGGAATTTGGACTTGACTTCTTCAAGGTAATATTCGAAGTGCTCGATTTCAGTCAACTAAACGAGATTGCCAGCTATGGTGGATTCCCCACACGATACCCTCACTGGAAATTCGGTATGGAATATGAAAAACTTCAGAAGGGTTACACATATGGACTGCAAAAAATATATGAACAGGTAATTAATAATGATCCATGTTATGCCTATCTCCTTGAAACCAATAATATAGTAGACCAGAAGATGGTAATGGCGCACGTATATGGCCATTGTGATTTCTTCAAAAATAATTTATGGTTCTCTAAGACCAATAGAAAGATGATGGATGAGATGGCAAATCATGGTATGCGTATCAGAAGATTCATGGAGAAGTACGGAGAGGAGGAAGTGGACAATTTTATAGATACCTGTCTTTCCATTGAGAATCTCATAGATCCTCATTCCCAATTTATAGTAAGAAGGAATCAGAAGCCACGATATAATACTATCCCAAAAGAGATTGAAGAAGAGACAGTAAAGAGGTTAAAGAGTAAGGATTATATGGATTCATTTATCAATCCAGAGGAATTTATTAAGGCTCAGAAAATGAAGCTGGAGGAAAAAAGTCAAAAGAGAAAAAAATTCCCAGAGGATCCTGAAAAGGATATTTTACTCTTTCTGATCGGATATTCTCCATTAGCGACCTGGCAGAAGGATATACTCTCGATTATAAGGGAAGAGAGTTACTACTTTACCCCTCAGGGACAAACCAAGATAATGAATGAGGGTTGGGCAACATACTGGCACTCCAAGATCCTGACCCAGAAATGTCTCAAGAATAATGAGATAATCGATTATGCAGATCACCATTCAGGGACCCTAGGAAGCAGACCCGGGGTGATTAATCCCTATAAGATCGGCTTAGAACTATTCAGAGACATAGAGGACAGATGGAATAAAGGAAAGTTTGGGAAAGAATATGAAGAATGTGACGATTTTGTTAAAAAGAAGAACTGGAACAGAAATCTGGGATTGGGAAGAGAAAAAATATTTGAGATAAGAAAATTATACAATGATATAAACTTTATCGATACCTTTCTTACCAAGGAGTTCTGTGAGGAACAAGGATTATTCACTTACGAGTACAATGATAAGACAAAAAGATACGAGATATCGGATAGGGATTTTAAAAAGATAAAGGAAAAATTTCTGTTCGCTCTAACAAATTTCGGCCAACCTCATATCTATGTAGAGGACGGAAATTATGATAACAGGGGTGAACTTTATTTAACCCACAGACATGAAGGGATTGATCTTAAAATTGAATATGCCAAAGATACAATGGTAAATATCCACAAGATATGGAAACGTCCTGTCCACCTACAAACCCAAATAGGTGAAAAAAAAGTCCTCCTCACCTATAATGGCAAAGAACACACAGAGAAGAATATATAAAAATTGCAGGCAATTATATTCGAAGACGGGAAGATTGAAGTTAAAGATATTGATATTCCAGACAGAAAAAAGGGTGAATCTTTAATAAGGGTTTTAATGTCTGGTATATGTAATACTGACCTTGAGATTCTGAAAGGCTATATGGCATTTTCCGGGGTCTTAGGACATGAGTTTGTTGGGATAGTTGAAGAATCAGAAAATAAAAATCTAAGAGGGAAAAGAGTAGTAGGTGAGATTAATATCGGATGTGGAAATTGTAATTTATGCCAGAATGGTTTATCAAGACATTGTGCAGAAAGGGCTGTGCTTGGGATCCTTGAAAAGGATGGCGCCTTTGCTGAGTATTTAACATTACCTGATAAAAATTTACATCTCTTGCCCAATAATATAACTGATGAAGAGGGGGTCTTTATAGAACCCCTTGCTGCTGCATTTGAGATCTTTGAACAGGTCAATATTAAAGCCACTGATAAAATTGCAGTACTTGGTGATGGCAAATTAGGACTTCTAATATGCCAGGTATTACATAGCAAAGGAATACCAATTACTCTCTTCGGACATCATCCAGACAGAAAAGAAATAATAGGAGAAAGGGTTGATTTCTACGAAAGTATAAACCTGGAACAAAAAAAATGTTTTGATATTGTGATAGAGGTCACAGGATCAGTGACAGGGCTAAAAGCTGCGATTGAGCTTGTAAGACCGCAGGGGAAGATAATATTAAAGAGCACATTATCAACTGTCCCAGAATTAAATATTAATGAAATAGTTATTAATGAAATAACCTTGATAGGATCTCGTTGTGGTCTATTTCCCCCAGCCATCGATCTTCTGAAAAAAAAGAAGATAGATTTAAATAAGATGATATCTGGTGTGTATAAAATCTCTGAAGGTAAAAAGGCATTCCAAAATGCCGGACAAGCAGGGGTTTTAAAGGTAATTTTCAGGGTTCTCCCAAAACATTCTTGATCTTCTCCATTACCTTCAGGGTCTCAATAGGCTTGGCAATATAATCATCACATCCTGCCTCCAGCACCTTTTCTCTATCCCCTCTCATAGCCTTTGCAGTAAGTGCAATAATAGGGATATTAGAAGTAGCAGGGTCTGCCTTGATCTGTCGGGTGGCCTCAAATCCATCCATACCAGGCGGCATTGCTATCCCTCACCTTCACCCTCTTAAAACCACAAAGGCACAAAGGACACAAAGATTTGATTTCTTTGTGTCCTTTGTGCCTTTGTGGTTTTTCATGAGGGCAGGGAATAGTAATCTACCTTAATTTTTCATAAATCTCCTCAAACTGTCCTGCAATATCTTTGAATACCTTTAATACTTGAGGGTCAAAATGAGTTGGCATTGTACGGCTATCACCTTCGGTTATGATCTTGTAAGCCGTATCATGGTCAAACGATGGCTTATAAATACGCTTATTTCTCAGGGCATCATACTGGTCTGCAATGCTCACGATCCTCCCTTCTATAGGGATATCCTCAGCTTTGAGTCCTTTAGGATATCCACTCCCATCCCACCTCTCGTGATGGGTGAGGGCAATAGATGATGCAAGACAAAGACGTGGGGAATCACCGAGTATCTTTACCCCATAATAGGTATGTTTCTTCATGATATAAAATTCC
>CAJVYE010000050.1 GCA_913009285.1 uncultured Nitrospirota bacterium
AACATCCAGATGATACTCACCACTTTTTTTGTTTTTTTTACTTTTTTACTTCATCTCCCCTTGTCTTCATGTTATTTTTTTTTTTTTTTCAAGCAGAAGACGGCATACGAGATAAAGGAATGTGACTGGAGTTCAGACGTGTGCTCTTCCGATCTGATTGCATTTTCTAACTGACGAATATTACCAGGCCAGTGGTAATTGACCATCCGTTCCATTGCATCCTTTGTAACAATTGGCTTTATCGTATGGTACTCTTCAGCATGGCGTTCTAAAAAATAATCGATCAGGATAGGTATATCCCCCATCCTCTCTCTTAGTGGTGGGAGCTTAATGCTTACAACGTTTAACCTGTAAAAGAGGTCCTCCCTGAAACTAGCCTCCTTTACCTTAGTTGCCAGATCCTGATTCGTTGCAGCGATGATCCTTACATCGACCTCAATTGGTGTAGTGTCACCTATCCGGAAGAAGGTGCTTTCCTGGAGCACCCTCAAGAGTTTTACTTGCATGGTTTGGCTCATCTCACCTATTTCATCAAGGAATAGGGTCCCACCATCAGCGGCCTCAAAGAGCCCTATTTTCATCCTATCTGCACCTGTAAAGGCCCCCTTTTCGTGTCCGAATAGTTCCCGCTCAAGTAATGTCTCTGGGAGGGCACCGCAGCTTATTGTTACAAATGGTCCTTTTTTCCTGGGACTATTGTTGTGAACAAGCCTTGCCATCAGTTCCTTTCCTGTCCCACTCTCACCTGTCAATAGTGTATTTGCCTTGGAATCAGCCACCTTCAGGGCATCAGATATTACCTTGTTTACTGACTTACTCTTACCAATTATTGTATATTTCTTCTCAAATTTTTCCTTCAGAAATATATTCTCTTTGCTTACATTCCTGTATCTCTGTGCCTTTTCAATAGCGTTGGTAACAAGCTCGGTAAATACAGAGAGTATCTCCATATCCTTTTTGCTGAAGGGTTTTCCATCCTTTCTATTGATGATCTCGATAACACCTATTATCCTCTTTTGTACCTTCATTGGGTAGCATGCTATAGATTTGACATCGAAATCCAAGGCATTACTGATCTTACTATTCCATCTCTCATCCTTGCTAACATCCTCGATACGGAGGGGTTCTCCATTCTTTGCTACCCATCCGGCAATGCCTTCTCCAACCTCTACCTCGTACTCTTTTAATTCCTCCTTTTTCTCACCTGTCGAGATAAAGAATCTGAGTTTTTCCCCATCTTTATCAAACAATAAAAGTGAACTAGCCTTTGCATCCATGATTCTTGTTGCAGTATTGATTATAAGACCAAGTAACTGATCAAGATCAAGAACAGAGGTGATTATTGCAGATATATCCTTTAATAATCCTATTTTGGGATCTGAAGCACTATATTTTATAACCATTTATACCTCTTATCAAAGATTTATATCAACATATAAATATAATATCGAAATACACTTAAAGCAAATTTGTTGACATTTTCGCCATAATTCAATAAATTAGATGGATTGTAAAAGGAGGAGATTATATTGTTAAAAATCAACAGATTCATAATCATTCTTAATATCCTTTTATTATCCTCTATCTCATATGCATCAGATCCCTGGGATAAGAGGATTGAGGAATTTGTATTTGATGCCTCCCGTGATATTAAGAGTTACTTCCCCAAGGTAGAGGGCTATATAGTCCATGTTATAGATGAGGATGTCTATATTGATTTAGGGATCAATACAAAAGTCAAGAGGGGGGTGGTACTTGGGGTATTAAAGGAAGGAGAGGAATTACGCCATCCTGTAACAGGTAAGATCCTTGGAATAGCAGATAGGGGGCTAGGATATCTTCAAATCCTCAAGGTCAGAAAGAGATACTCTATAGCCAGGGTTATCCAGAAGGATAACAAGGATGATATCAAGACAGGGAGAAAGGTATATGTAACACCTGAGAAGGTAAGTGTTGTTATCATGGATATCTCTAGACCAGAGGATTTAGACTTCCCTGATCAGTCATTTATTGAGGGGTTGACTAATGCACTGAAGGATACTGGAAGGTTTTCGATAGTAGAGAGATCTGATATAGATGTGTTTATGACAACTAACCGTATAGATGATCCCAAATCCCTGAAAGATCCTGTAAATGCTGAGATTGCCAGAAATGATCTTGGTGCTGATATCATCCTCTTTCCATATATTACTACCTTTAAGGAGAAGATAATCCTTGGTGTTGAGGCGGTTTCACTTATAGGAGGGGTGAGGATAGCCCGTATAACCAAGTTATACAGATATACTTATCCCGCTAAGGGCACTGTAAAGAAGATTGATCCCCATTTATCACCGTCTCCCTCTCCTGCCTCCCGGCCTAACATAATCCATGGCATCTCAGGGTTCTATGATATGAGAAGGTTTCTCGATATCAATGATGTAATAACCAGCTTAGGAATAGGTGATGTCACAGGGGATGGTAGTAATGAGATCATTATTAGTACTCCCTCAATGATTACAGTATACCGCTGGCGTGAAGGGGAGATTGAAAGGGTATGGTCTTCCAAAAAAGATAAGTGGAACAAGATAATCTCTATTGGGGTAGCAGATATAAACAATAATGGGACAGCCGAGATATTTGTCAATAACTATTACAGGACTAATACTCTATCATCGTTCGTAGTGGAGAACAAAGAGGGAAGGTTCAGGACTATCTTAAAGGATAAGAAGGTCTTTTTCAGAGTGGTGGGTGATAAACGCCTACTGGGTCAGGCCGTTGGCATATATCATATCTTAAAAGGCGATATCATGGAGTATAGATGGAGCAAGGGGGACTATATCGGCTACAAGGATATAACTACCCCCGGCGGTGTTGATTTATTAAGATCTACCTTAATGGATCTTGATGGCGATGGTGAGGATGAACTTATAAATATAGATTCTAAGAATTATCTTGTGATCTATTCTGGTAGCGGGAAAGAGAAGTGGAAGAGTCCTGAGAAGTACGGTGGATCAAATATAGGTATCAAACAGGAGGATAATGGAGATGAAAAGATGATTGAGATGGCACCAAGTATAATAGCAGTGCCTGGTGAGAAGGAAGGAGAAAGGGAAATACTGGTTGTAAGGAATATTACTATGAGCTATTTTATGGCAAATAGGTATTATAGAAAAGGGGAGTTTATACTCCTCAGGTTTGATGGTATTGGGTACAGCGAAAGGTTAAAGGGGCCAATGCAGGATAGATTCATATCTGATATCTCATATAGTGATATAGATAACGATGGTGTAAAAGAGGTAGTGATTGCCAGGGTCAAGAAGTTATTTGGTGGTGGTGGCAAAAGTGATCTGATATTGGTCAATGTCCAGAGGAAAGGTGAAAGGTGAAAGGTGTATAGTATTAAGGTAAGCGTTCACAGAACACTGAAATTGGAAATTAGAAATTGGAAATTTGTGTTATCGTAATAATTCACCACGGAAAGACACGGAATATCCGTGGTAATGTATTATGGCTGAACTATTACTAATTTCCAATTTCCAATTTCAAAAATTAGTGCCAGACACTAATTATCACCCTCAAATAGGGCATCTACAAACTGAGCAGCATTGAATTCCCTTAGATCATCGATATCTTCCCCTATTCCTATATACCTTACGGGGATACCGAGTTCCTTAACAATATTTATAATCCCCCCCCCTTTTGCAGTTCCATCCAACTTTGTCAGTACCAGACCTGTGACAGACAAGGTCTCATTAAAAATCTCTGCCTGAGAAGTGCCATTCTGTCCTGTTGTGGCATCCAGAACAAGCATTACCTCGTGAGGGGCACCAGGCAGTCCCTTATTCATCACCCTCTTTATCTTTTTTAACTCCTCCATTAGATTGGTCTTTGTGTGGAGTCTCCCTGCAGTATCAGCAATAAGGATATCACTCTTCCTTGCCTTAACAGCCTGAATGCCATCAAATATAACTGCTGAGGGGTCAGCACCACTTTTACTCTTTATAACATCCGCCCCGGCCCGCTTTCCCCATATCTCCAACTGTTCAATTGCAGCCGCCCTGAATGTATCTCCGGCAGCTATAATAACCTTTTTATTCTCATTAACAAACTTTACTGCCAGTTTTCCAATAGTGGTCGTCTTTCCAGATCCATTTACTCCTACTACCAATATAACAAACGGGGATGATATCTCAGTATTAAGTTCTGGATCTAACCGATTCAATATCTCCAGTATACTTTTTTTGAGATAATTTTTTATCTCTGTCTCCCCTCTTATTTTATCTCTCTTTGCACCTTCCCTTAATCCATCAAGGATCTCATAGACAGTATGGATACCGAGATCTGCAGAGATAAGGATCTCCTCCAACTCCTCTAGTAACTCTTCATCTATCTTTCTTCTCCCACCGATTACCTTTTCAATCCCACCAATGAAGTTGGCCCGGGTTTTTGCCAGCCCCTCCTTTAACCTCCTTAATGGTTTTTTTTCACCCCATTTTTTTTTGAATATCATCCTCTTCCTCCTGCCTTAAATTAAAAGTAATAATTATATCATATTCCTCTTGCCCCCTATGACTTTTCTTGACATAGTACCATATATTAAGATAGCATTTCATGTAACAGTTCATGGGGATCAGGGGTCAGTTGATCACCATGAACTGTTACAAGTTTAGCAAGATTTGGAGGCAGATATTAAATGCAAAGGTATCTCATAAGGAGAATTGTTCTACTTATACCTGTTGTCATGGGGGTTGTGACATTTGTCTTCTTAATAATACATATGATACCAGGTGATCCGGTAGATCTGATGTTAGGAGAGATTGCTCAACAGGCCGATAAGGAGATGCTCCGTACCCGATTGGGGCTAAATGACCCGATCCATATTCAATATTATAGATTTATAAAAGGTGTTGTAAGGGGTGATTTTGGAATATCTATACACTTTAAACAACCGGTTTTAGCAATCATTATAGATAAGTTTCCTGCGACCCTTGAACTCACATTGGGTGCTATAGTCATAGCGATCCTGATCTCAATTCCAATGGGCATAATTGCTGCTGCCAGGCAATACTCTATATTCGATAACAGTTCTATGTTACTTTCGCTAATAGGCATATCAATGCCAAACTTCTGGTTAGGGCCGCTCCTTATTATTGTATTTTCTATAAAGCTAGGATGGTTGCCTGTGTCAGGAATGGGAGGATTGAGTCACCTTATCCTCCCTTCTATAACCCTCGGCACGTCCATGGCTGCGATCCTCAGCAGGATGACAAGATCAAGTCTACTGGAGGTTATAAGAGAGGATTATATTACTGCTGCAAGGGCAAAGGGGCTGAGTGAGTGGGTCATTATGGTAAAGCATGCCCTGACTAATGCCCTTCTCCCTATAATTACTATTATAGGGCTCCAATTCGGTGCATTGCTTGCCGGTTCTATAATTACAGAAACGATCTTTTCATGGCCGGGCATAGGGAGGTTGACCATCCAGGCCATTGTCACAAGGGATTATCCTCTGGTGCAAGGATGTGTATTGTTTATAGCACTATGCTATGTGGTGGTAAATCTGTTAACAGATTTACTCTATGTCTTTATAGATCCAAGAATAAGGCTGAGTGAGTAATATATGAAAAGGAACATACCTGCTATTATAGGACTTATAATAATTTCTCTCCTTATCCTTACTGCTCTCCTCGCCCCTGTACTTGCCCCCTACAACCCAACAGATCAGAATCTGTATCAGAGACTCCAGACGCCAAGCAGACAGCATCTTCTCGGTCAGGATAGTCTTGGAAGGGATGTCTTAAGTAGGATAATCTACGGGGCATGGATCTCTCTAAAGGTTGGGAGCATTACTGTAGGAATATCTCTGATTATCGGGATCTCCCTTGGTCTTATTGCTGGATATATTGGTGGAATAGTAGATGAGGTGATTATGAGGATCTGCGATATATTCCTTGCCTTTCCTGGTATACTCCTGGCAATAGCATTAATGTCGATAATGGAACCCAGCCTCAATAATGTGATTATAGCACTCTCTATTATGGGTTGGGTGGGGTATGCACGCCTTGTACGTGGCCAGACACTTTCCCTCAAGGAGAATGAATTCATTACTGCTGCCAGGTCATTAGGTGCAGGACACTTCCGTATAATGCTACGGCATATCCTTCCCAACCTGTTGGCACCTGTGATCGTTGAGGCCACCTTCGGTATGGGAGGGGTTATAGTGGCAGAGGCAGGACTATCCTTTCTGGGACTTGGTACACAACCTCCTACCCCGAGTTGGGGTACTATGTTGAATGAGGGGAGAAAATTCCTCCTCATCGCCCCTCATCTGACCACCTTCCCCGGACTTGCAATCATGATAGTTGTATTAGGACTCAACTTTCTCGGTGACGGGATAAGGGATATATTTGATCCTAAAAAGAGAAGATAAAGTAACTGTTTAGCTGTCTTTTGAAGATAGATTACAATTACGGCTTTATGGTCTTCTGTATGATATCTCCCCAGAGATTTTTTTCAAGGTAATGACATGTCTTACATTCTATTGTCTGGTTGAATAATTCGTTGTTGTATAGCCCGGTTACCTTCTCAATATGCTCATCAGGCAAAAAATCTTTGTGTACATGACAGCTCTGACAATACTCATTTATAATCCTGTTATTTTTATATGGGGAGAATTTACCTTTGAATGCCTTGTCCAGTAAGGATTTAGCACAACCCATAGATATTATAAACAGGACACCCATTAAGACACAAAAGACCTTTTTAAATTTCTCTACTCCTGGTTTTTTTATCATAAACTTTTGGTTCTTCTCCCAATTAGTTACTACATAAATTTAGGTAGTAAGATAATTTTAGTTTACTTGAAATTTTAAGAAGTGGCAACTAAATTCCTTTGCTCGAGCTGAGATGCGAAAATGTCAAGTTATTTTTTAGCGAACCCTGAGAAAAAGAAATTGCAATTTTTCTTATTTTTGTGTTAATGTTTTTGTAACTATTCAGCGTATTTTTTTGATAAATCTAATTTAGGCCCGAAGGGCTGAAAGCATATAGCCGTGGGTGAAGCCCACGGATAAAGGAAAAAAAGAAACATCCAGCCCCGAAGGGGTGAAAGAT
>CAJVYE010000051.1 GCA_913009285.1 uncultured Nitrospirota bacterium
AGCTACCAGATGGTGGAGTGCAAGGATTACTTGTGAATGCTAAATACAACACATTGAAAATGCAACTGAGAAGAGAACCGCTTCTATTTTTTTTTTCAAGCAGAAGACGGCATACGAGGTCAAGGAATGTGACTGGAGTTCAGACGTGTGCTCTTCCGATCTAAGGGCAGTGGCCATTTCAAGACTTAAGCCTCCTAGTGATGGTGTTCTATGGGATATTGGGGCTGGAAGCGGTTCGGTCTCTATAGAGACCGCAATGGTCTCTACAAACCTTAAGATCTATGCCATTGAAAAGGATCCTATGCAGATAGGGCATATCCGCAAAAACAGAAAAAAATTTGGCGCATTCAATGTAAAACCTATCCATGGTGAGGCGCCAGATGTCCTTCTTAAACTCCCTCAACCAGACAGGGTCTTTATTGGTGGTACAGGCGGGAAGCTAAAAGAGATCCTATATGTGATATCGGACAGGTTAAATGGCGCTGGACCAGTAATAGTCAATGCCACTACCATAGATACTATGAATGATGCATTAAGGCTGTTTGAAACAAGGGGGTTTAACACAGACCTGACAACCCTTCAAGTCTCAAGATCAAAACATATAGGGGGGAAGAGGCATCTATATGCCTTAAATCCTATATTCATTGTAACGGGAGAAAAAGGGTGAACAACAAGGGAAAGATTTATGTGATAGGTGTTGGACCTGGTGATCCAGAACTGATGACGATAAAGGCGGTCAATATCCTAAAAAGGGTGCCAATACTATGTTTTCCAAAGGGGAAAGAGGATGGGGCAAGTGTTGCAATGTCCATTGTCAAAGGTATTGTATCACTTGAAGGGAAAGAGATAATCGAGATCTACTTCCCTATGAAAAAGATCTATAGAGACAAGACTCCATCTGACCTCGAAGTGAGGTGGGAAGATACTGTAAAGGCTATCCTGGGTAAGATTTCTAAAGGAATGGATATTGCCTTCCCAACCATAGGTGATCCTGTATTATACAGTACCTTTTTTTACCTGTATGATACACTCCTTAACATTGAGCCATCAATCGAAGTGAATCTAATTCCAGGTGTCTCTGCAATGAGTGCATCGGCCGCAGCAACAAGGATTCCCCTATGTCTTGGCGCTGAAAGGATAGCTATTATACCTGCTACTTACGAAGAAGAGAGATTAAAGGAGACCTTGATAGCATTCGATACCATAGTATTAATGAAGGTGAACAAGGTCCTGGATCGTGTACTTCTCCTTCTTGATGAACTTGGCTTTACTGACTATACTACAGTTGTTGAGATGGCGAGTATGAAAAATGAGCGGGTCATAAAAGATATAAGATCTCTAAGTGGCCAGAGCCTTCACTATTTCTCTACCATGATTGTGAAGAAAAAATGAACCAAAAATCGAAAATTAATTTAAAGGTCTTTTTTGTTGGCGCTGGTCCTGGAGACCCGGAGCTTATCACCTTAAAGGGGAGAAGGGTGCTTGATAATGCTGATGTTGTTATATATGCCGGCTCTCTTGTTAATCCAGAACTCCTATACGGAATCAAGGCTGAGGTACTTGATTCATCGACTATGAGTCTTGATGATATTATCACCCTGATAAAGAGATCTGTTGATGATAATAAGATTGTTGTACGCCTTCATACAGGAGATATATCATTATACAGCGCAATTCAAGAACAGATCGAGCAACTTAAAAGGCTGGGGATTGACTATGAGGTCATTCCAGGGGTAAGCTCTGCTGCGGCTGCGGCTGCGGTCTTAAGACAGGAATTGACCATACCTGAGATTAGTCAGACACTGATATTTACCCGAATGGAGGGAAGGACACCTGTACCAGAGAATGAAAGATTGTCTGAACTTGCTAAGTGCAGGGCAACCATGGCAATCTTTTTAAGTGTTGGAATGATTGATAAGACAGTAGATCAACTCCTTAAAGGATATCCGGACAACACGCCCATAGTAGTTATAGAAAAGGCCTCCTGGCCTGAGCAAAGGATAGTAAGAGGAACACTAAAGGATATTACTGAAAAGGTAAAAGATGCCCAGATAAAGAAGACAGCAATAATCCTGGTGGGTGATTCACTAAAGGCATCAGAGATATCACTCGGTAAAGCATCAATGCTTTATAATAAGATATTTGAACATGGCTTCAGAAAATAGTATTGTCATTTTATATATTACTGAGGGTGGGTATACCCTTTCTAAGAGACTCCTTGGTCTATACCCGGGGGCCTTCTCAGTAAAATACTCTAAAGAAATACTGCCGGATTTATGGAAGAGACACAATAGGTTCATATTTATTATGGCAACTGGTATTGTTGTGCGGGCTATTGCCAATTTGTTAAAGGATAAAAAGACCGATCCTGCTGTAGTAGTCCTTGATGAAAAGGGAAGACATGCGATAAGTCTGGTCTCTGGACACATAGGTGGGGCAAACAGGCTTGCAAAGGAGATCGCCGATTTCTTAGGCAGTGATCCAGTGATCACCACTGCATCAGATACACTAGACCTCCCATCTCTCGATATCTGGGCATTAGATAATGACCTTGTCATAGAAAATCCTAAGTCACTACAGAAGGCCTCTTCTCTCCTTGTAAATAAAGGTGAGATAAAAGTTTATACACAGATACCAATAAACAATCCACCTGATGCATTCAAATTAGTAGACCTCCCAGAATATGCCGATATTATCATCTCAAATAGATGCATATTTCCCATCTCTTCTTCACCTTCCACCTCTCCCACGCCTCTCCTCTATATCAGGCCCAAGAATTTGGTGATAGGTATTGGCTGTAAGAAAGGGGTAAGATCTCAGAAAATTGAGGATAATATAATAAGTCTCTATGAGGAGAACAATCTCTCTATCGATTCAATCAGGAACCTTGCTACGATCGACAAGAAGCAGGATGAGAAAGGACTTATCGAGTTTTCTGATAAATATTCAATCCCTATTGTATTTTACACAGCAGATGAATTGAACCAGATAGATGTTGACAATCCTTCACCACATGTTATTAAGGCCGTAGGTGCAAAGGGGGTTGCAGAACCTGCTGCTGTCTTGAGCTCAAATAACGGGAAATCGCTATTAAAAAAGATAAAGAGGGGTGATATAACATTAGCAATAAGAGAGGTAAGCTTCACATTGTAGGTATCGGCCCCGGGGGATTTGAGCATCTTACACCCCGTGCCAGGACTGTACTAACGGACTCAGAGATGATCGTTGGATATAAGACCTATATTGAACTTATTAAACCACTCATCGAAAATAAAGAGGTGGTCTTTACCGGTATGAGACAAGAGGTTGAACGCTGTATGCGGTCAATTCAATCTGCGCTTGAAGGGATGATTGTCTCTATAGTATGCAGTGGTGACCCTGGAATATATGGTATGGCAGGTCTTGTCTTTGAACTCTTGCATAAACAATATGGTGATACAGCGCCAGATATTGACATCGAGGTTGTCCCCGGGGTTCCAGCATTAAATGCCTGTGCCTCATCGCTGGGCGCACCACTTATGCATGACTTTGTATCAATAAGCCTTAGCGACATCCTTACACCATGGGATGTCATAGAGAAGAGGATCATAGCAGCAGCAGAGGCTGATTTTGTTATGGTTATCTACAACCCAAGGAGTAAAAATAGAACTGATCAGATCGTTAAGACCAAAGAGATAATATCAAGATACAGGAGATCAGATACACCGGTAGGGATAGTTCGTAATGTCAAAAGGATAGATGAAGAGATTACTATCACTACACTCGAAGATATGCTAGACCATAACATAGATATGCAGAGTACAGTTATAATAGGTAATTCTCAGACATTTATATGGAATGGACTGATAATCACCCCAAGGGGATATATGGATAAGGTGAAGGGTGAGGGAGCAAGCACTCCAAAAAGTTGACAGCTTACAAAGATTTACTATTATTTCCTTCTTTTTCTTCGTGCTCTTCGTAGTGAAATTTTTAGTTCGCCCGAAGGGCGTTAAGTTCAAGACCTATCAGGGGATTATTATTAATGCCTTTAACCAGTTAGGTTATAAATGGATATGATACAAACCCGGTAGCCGCAGGCTTCAGCCTGCGCTTTTACTCAGGCTGAAGCCTGCGGCTACCGGGAGAAAAGACTTCTTGCGCGAAAACGGTGTAAGATTCAGCAAATATTTTTATCCTTTTTTATCAAACACCTCAAACCCCTTTAAGTAATCATCATACTCTATTGGTGACTCGACTCCGAATTCAGACAAGAGGTCTATTGTCTCACTAACTGATATCTCCAGCTTTAAGGCAAGTGTGCCAAGCGATAACTTTCCCTCTCTATAGAGCTTTATCATTAAAAACTCCCAGCCGTATTCAAGGAGTTCCCTTGCGACCGTAGATTTATCCTTGTGCTCCATCCTGGAAAGCTCGTTAAGTCTTCTAAATTCTCTGTCTTTTAATCTAAGACTGATAACAGCCATCAGACACCTCCTTTCAGTCTTTTTAAAGCGTCATCTATTATCCTCCTGCTATAACGGCCACATTGAGACAATTTTTCGAGTTTTACAAGAGCGGTTTGCCTATTAATCTTTCCACTTTCTGTAATATTTATCAGAAAATGAATCGCTGTCGTAAAATGCTTATTGAGTATCTTACAAGCCTTTATAGTAGATAAATCATCAACGGCAAGTGCAATTTTTTTCTCAAACGCAAGGGAGAGAGCTTCTGCTTCACCACTGTGAATTTTAAAATCTTTAGAGAGCTTGTTTATAACATCTTTCTTTGTTGTTTTGACGACCTTGATACCACTGCTTTCAATCAGAACCGAGATCAAATTAGCATCAAAGGTATCTTTACCAACGCATTCTCTTTTAACCCTTTCTGGAATTGTTACCTGAAAATCTTCGGTAACCGTTCTTAAAATCTCTATCTTAGCTAATAATATTAATGTTGAAGAATCAAAGACTATTTCCATTTGATTACAATATACTACAAATGTAATATAGTAGTCAACTTCAAAAGAAGTATTCTTTAATTCTTCCCCGCCCAAATTAATGGAGAGGGGGGAGGGAAAAAACATGTGTCAAGGCCGTTCAAACCATGTGATACTGTTACACCAAAATGATAATGTCCTAAATAACCAAAGTAGAAATGTCCTAAAGCGAGGTTATAATTACTTCTTTTTTAATGGAGGTAATTATGGTTGGAAAGGACATTATCAGGATGAGCTTAAAGGAGTTAAAAAGGTTGAAGGTGATACAGGAGGCGATAGACAGGCATATAACCCAGAAAGAGGCTGCCTCGATGATAGGTCTAAGCGAGAGGCAGGCAAGAAGGCTTTTGAGGGCAGTACGTGAAGAAGGTGACAGAGGTATTATTCATAAAGCCCGTGGCAGGTCGTCAAATCGTAGGATGGCTGAGAAGGTCAAAAGTAAGGCTATAAGGCTTTATAAGCGGAAGTATCGTGGTTTTGGCCCCACTCTGGCCTCTGAGAAGCTGATGGATCTGGATGGCATAAAGCTCAGCGACGAGACCCTAAGGAAGTGGCTGATGGAGTCAGGTCTTTGGAAGAAGATTAGGAAGAGATCTGTGCACAGGCAGTGGAGGCCGAGGAAGGAGTGTTTTGGTGAGATGGTGCAGATGGACGGGTCTCATCACGACTGGCTTGAAGGTAGGGGCCCTGAGCTTGTGCTGATGGGCTACATTGACGATGCCACCAACACGGTATTTGGCATGTTTTACGACTACGAAGGGACGCTGCCTGCGATGGATAGCTTCAAGCGTTATGTTAAGAAATACGGGATTCCCCAGAGTGTTTATTTTGACAGACACACAACGTACAAGTCCCCCGGAAAACTTACGCCTGAGGAGAAGCTTGAGGGTCTCAGTGAGCCTCAGAGCCAGTTTGAGAGGACGCTTGATGAGTTGGGGTGACGGCAATCCATGCCTATTCTCCGCAGGCCAAAGGCCGAATAGAGAGGCTTTTCGGGGTATTTCAGGATAGGCTCATTAAGGAGATGAGGTTAAGTGGGATAAAGTCGAAGGAGGAGGCCAACGAGTTTCTCAAGGAGTATCTGCCCAAGCATAACAAAAGGTTCGGTGTCTCTCCGTCAAACAAAACGGATATGCATATAAGGCTTATAAGACACTTCAACCTGGACAATTATCTTTGCGTCAAGACGCAACGTACGGTGAGAAACGATAACACCATAGCCCATAATGGCAAGCTCTATCAAGTAGAAGAGTCCGTCAAGACAAAGAAAGTGATCATGGAGGAGCGAGTGGACGGCTCCTTGCATATAACGAGCGATGGTGTCGCTTTGAGATATAGGGAGATCATGGAGAAACCCCCAAAAGAGTTCTCGGCTAAAAGTCCAAGACCAAGAAAATCCTATATCCCGCCAAGGGACCACCCGTGGAGGAGGTGGCAGAACCGTAATGCCCTCCATAGGAGGGCATATGCTTATTAACCAAATAGGACATTTCGTAATAGTTCAGCCCTATACGAGGGCTTAAAGTTCTTTGACAACATAATTATAAGTAAAAGTTCAGCCACTGACACGTATGAATTATACCAGGTAGTAGCAAATGACAATAAAGGAGGCAGCACTGAGAGCAAAACAAGGAGTTTTACTACTCAGTAGTGTGGGGCTTGAATTTATCATCCCAGGGAACCTGAGGCGTCTCCTTGCACGAATTTAGCCTATACTGTATGGGGATTATTATTAATGCCTTTAACCAGTTAGGTTATAAATGGATATGATACAAACCCGGTAGTCGCAGGCTTCAGCCTGCGCTTTTACGCAGGCTGAAGCCTGCGGCTACCGGGAGAAAAAACTTCTTGCGCGAAAACAAAAATAAAACAGACTCCTTTAGGGCGAGTATTAGTAAAAATATCCATCAAAGCTCATCAAATATTCAGCAAATATTTTTCCCAGTTTTCCATTTTCCCTTATTTACACCAATTCATATAACCTTGGCAAGGACCTTCTTCTTTTTCCCTGGAAGCCTTTTGCCAGATCGGAAGCGCGTCGTGTAGGGAAAGAGTGTAGATCTCGGTGGTCGCCGTATCATTAAAAAAAAAAACAGTATAACACA
>CAJVYE010000052.1 GCA_913009285.1 uncultured Nitrospirota bacterium
TTTTTTTTTTTTTAATGATACGGCGACCACCGAGATCTACACTCTTTCCCTACACGACGCTCTTCCGATCTGCTTAATACAGGATGTAAATTCGGATGGCGTTGAATTGTTGAGATGCCTGCCTCAATGCAAAGAAGAAATTCTTCCTCTAATCCTTTGCACTGTTTTTCATACCATTGATATGCATCTTTCAAATCAAGCTCTGCATCGGGACTAATGATCAGTTTATATGCCATTAAGAAGCCTTTATTCTCTCTTTGACTTCTTTCCATGGCGAACCAGCCTGAGGGTTTTTATGATAAGCATCGAGGCGAAGATCTAATTCCTCCCGCTGTTTATCGGTGAGAGGTATCGACTCAGGCACAGATGCGATACTATCCCATATGTCTTCAACAAGGATGATTCGTTCAGATACACTCAATTCCAATATGTTACTGACAGAAATCTTTTTCATAATTTATTATAATATAATATTGTAGCTTTATTTTCAAGCGTAAGATATAAATAGTCCTAAATTCTCCCTAATTTCCAAAACAAAAGGGGTCAATTCTATTTTACGATCTACACATAAGAAAGAGTTTCTCCTAAAATTTGGACGAGACCGGTCCAGATGGCTCCATTGGCTATTTGAAGCCAAAAAATGATATGGTCTAACTATTTTGAATTACAATGAAATCATGAAATCTCCCGAAAGGTATACTCTGATTTCCAGGCATGACTTGCAAGCTTTTTCGCAGGCTAAAGCCTGCGGCTACCAATTTCGGGGTTTTTGCAGGAGAGTCAATTTGGGTATGAAAACTGAGCTTCTAAAGGACGGGTTAGAAATAACTTGGCATTTTTTGGGTTAAATACAGATAGTTAAAATTACGTTGCCATTCGTGACACGAACCTTCACACTAGGCCAGATAGAAGTTTTTTCTCCATTTGCTGTCGTCACCGGTTGACTCTATGAGTTATTACAGATATAATAATTTGTAATCATGATTGTATTTGATTCATCCACTTTAATATTACTGGCCAAAGCTGAATTCCTTGATGATTTTATTGGTGACTATGATGGGAAGGTGTTGATACCACGTGAAGTGGAGATAGAGTGTTGTGACAAAAAGAATAGTTTCGATGCCCTCTTAATCCGAAAGAGGGTACAAGAAAAAAAGATACTGGTCGCAAAGATATCGAATACAGAGTTATGCGGTCGGCTCATGCTAGACTTCCGGATATGCAGGGGAGAGGCAGAGGCATTGATATTAGTCCTTGAGAAAAAGGGGAAACTTGTTGCAACAGACGACAAAAATGCCATCAAGGCATGTAAGGTCATGAATATTCCTTTCACAGCTGCCATGGCTATATTGGTCAGGATGACCAAGAAGGGAACCTTTGGTCCGGATAGGGCAAGGGCAATACTGGATGCACTTATTAAATATGCCAGATACAGCGATACATTAATAAAAGAGGCAAAAAAGGACTTAAAATAAAGCAGGGAGGTATTATGCCTTACAAGACAATGAGTATAAGAATAGATAAGGATGACTATGATTTTGTTAAAGCGCTGGCAAAAGAGGAAAAAGAAGATATATCCAAGGCCATCCGGGACCTTATGGACAAAGGGAGGATCCACCTTGCCATAGAGGAATACAAAAAAGGTAAAGCCTCTCTGGGTAAGGTCTCACAACTTGCAGGGGTGTCCATAAGTGAAATGATAGATATCCTCACTGAATATGGCGTCAAAAGCAATCTGGATGACGAAGATTATCGTGTAGGACTAAAAAACATAAAAATTGTTTACTAACAAGAGGAAAGTTCTCATTTGCCAAAAACCTATCATACCGCAGAATATTAACATATGAACGAGATGGGGTCGGACCACGCTATCACATTGTAAAAATAGTAGTTATGGCGAAATTACCCCTGTATTTTGGTCTTAGAAGGGCATTTTTATATCCAAAAATGGCCTTCTAAAATAATGACCGGAAAAAAGTTCTGTAGCTAAACTTATTTAAATCATAATCAGTGTTGTCCGGTTAGAAAATTGCATACTGAAAAATGCAACGATATTAAGCGCCTAAAGTTAAATGAATAAGTTCATTTGAATAAATCCCCCCTAGCCCCCCTTTTCCAAAGGGGGGGAATTTAGAAAGATGGTTTGCAGTAATTCCCCCCTTTGGAAAAGGGGGGCTAGGGGGGATTTGATTATCTACTTATTTACTCCCTTTGTTGAAAAATTATTCTTATGCAAAAACCTAACCGGACAAAGCTGATTATTAATATGAATTTTTTTAAAATATATGGAGATTTTTTCTTTTTTTAAATAAATATGGGTCTATATATCTATAAAAATAGCACATCAATACACTATTTACATTGTATTGATGTGTATTATTTCACACTTCAAACGTGGCAGAAGAATAAACTATTGATTATTAACATGAAATCTCTTAAAATATATGGAATCTATCTCTTTTTTATGATAAATATATGTCTATATATCTGAAATAAATAGCATGACAATACACTAGTTGCATTGTATTAGTCTATATTATTTCACACTTTAACCGCGGTAGACAGGATAACCTATTGATTGTTAATATGAAATCTCTACAAATATTATAGATGAGGAATTTTTCAATGCATGGAATCCGATCAAGCAAATCTATTGGTGGAAGGATAAAGGCTAGACGACTGGAGATCGGAATGACACAGGAGCAATTAGCAGAAAAGATGGGGGTAACTTATCAGCAGATACAGCGATATGAAAATGGAGTGAATAAGCTAAATGTAGAACAGCTACAGATTATAGCCGATTCTCTCACTATTCCAACAAGTTTCTTTTTCGAAGATAATCAGACCACAGGCATCAAAGATATAAAATCGCAATATGTGTCTGTAGAAGAGGAGAGGTTTCTTAAATATTTTAGGAAGATCAGAAAAAAGGAGTATAAAAAATCTATCCTCTCATTTATGGAGTTGGCTTCAAAGACGGAAAAAAAGCGAACTTAAGGTTGGGTCAGAAATAAGTTGGCATTCTACCTGTATCTCTTTACCCCTACCCTGTCACAATATTCCTTTATTGAGCATTGGCTACAAAAAGGGGAGATCGGTTTACAGATATTCTGACCAAAGGCAACAAGAAGATCATTATAGATAATCCAGTATATAGGAGGGAGTTTTTTCCTTAATGCAAATTCTGTGTCTTTTGGTGTAGTGGCTCTGATATAGCCAAGCCTGTTAGATATCCTGTGGACATGTGTATCCACACATATCCCTGGTTTTCTGTATCCTAATGTAACCACAAGATTAGCTGTCTTTCTCCCCACCCCTTTAAACTTTAATAATTCATCTATCTCGTCTGGCACCTTGGAGTTGTAACTACTTACCAGATCACCACAAATCCTTTTTATATTCTCTGCCTTTGTCTTATAAAAACCAACAGGGTAAATTGCCTTTTCTATTGCCCTAGGACTCAACCTTAACATCTCCTCAGGTGAGCCAGCTATATTGAACAGCCGTTCTGTTGCTCCTGAAGTGGTCTCATCCTTTGTCCTGAGGCTTAAAATACAGCTTATTAGAACCTT
The DNA here is from genome assembly GCA_913009285.1 of uncultured Nitrospirota bacterium. Lineage (GTDB taxonomy): Bacteria > Nitrospinota > Nitrospinia > SZUA-224 > SZUA-224 > SZUA-224. The sequence goes on from CAJVYE010000052.1 coordinate 3,573, forward strand.
GAAGGGATCTTTCCTCCTATCTGCAATCTCAGTTACAACAGGTGTGTTCCATTTCTGAGCCTCTCTCTTGAGTATCTTTATTACCTTATCTATATTGTTATTTCTCATGATTACGTCAGACTATTTTAACCCAAGAAATGCAACTGAAAACTAATAAAAATTAAAGATAAAAAATCAAAATGACAAGGGATAATTTTTTCATTTTGATTTGTCATTTTGATTTTTTATCTTTAATTCGAAATATTTAGACCAATTCGTAGAATACATTTCTCCTATGCGGTGAAAAACCCATCTCTTTAATCAGCCGCCTTATATCATCCTCAGATATTTGATAAGAGACCCCTGCTGCCCTTACAACATTCTCCTCAATCATTGTACTCCCCATATCATTGGCGCCAAAGAGGAGCGCTATCTGGCCAATCTTTGCCCCCTGTGTGACCCATGAGGCCTGTATATTATCGAAGTTGTCAAGGACTATTCTTGACACCGATAATGTCTTTAGATAATCAAGGCACGTAGAAGAGTTTCGGGTTATGGCCGTGTTTTGTGGCTGGAAAGGCCAAGGAATAAAGGCAGTAAATCCTCCTGTACTTTCCTGAAGCTCTCTTAACTTTATCAGGTGAGCAACCCTATCCCTTATAGACTCGATATGGCCAAACATCATTGTGGCAGTGGTTCTTATCCCCAGGTGATGGGCGGTCTCCATAACCATCAGCCATTCATCAGCACTACATTTATTCGGACTGATCATCTCTCTGATTTCATCGACAAGTATCTCAGCCCCGCCTCCTGGAATAGATCCTAATCCTGCATCCTTCAGTCTGATGAGTACTTCTTTTGATGGGATACCAGATGTCTTGGCTATATGTACAATCTCAGGAGGGGAAAAGGCATGGATATGTATATCATAATTGGATTTGATATATCTTAAGAGGGTCTCGTAAAAATCTATCTTGAGATCCGGATGGAGCCCGCCTTGCATAAGTATCTGTCTCCCACCCATGGAAAGGGTCTCTTTTATTTTGTCTGATATATCCTCCGGTGTCAGGAGGTATGCGTCATGATTCTCTTTATCCTTGAAGAATGCGCAGAATCTACAATGGGATATGCAGATATTGGAGTAGTTTATATTTCTGTCAATGATATATGTGACAATAGAATCAATACAACGTCTCCTGGAAAGCTCAAAAGCAGTATTTCCCAGTGACAGGACATCTGACATCTCAAATAGGGAGATGGCCTCGTCAGGATCTATCCTCTCCCCGTTAAGGGCCTTATTAAGTATCTTTTCAGGTAAAAAATCTGATCTTAACATCGTCTTCAATAATGGAATATCCTTTAGACATAGAGTAAAAATGTCTTAAGCTATCCAATTCCTTTGATCCAAGATCATAGCTAATATTATTCCTTAAATAATCTCTGCAGATATCAGGGGTGATACCTAATCTCTCTCCCTCTTCGGCTGCTATCTCATCAATCATTGAAAGCCCTATCTCTTTTGCCCTCCACAGCAACTCAGGTTCATTCCTTAGTCCTACCCCTTGACGGACCGCCAATACTGCATGTACAAAGGGTGTTGCAGTAAGATTGTACCACTCTTTGCCAAGGTCATAGATATTGAATCGTGATCGGTCAACCTTGAAGGCATTATCACCGATTATTAATCCAGCATCAGCTCTATCCAGCATCTTCTTCAAGTCAGGTTCCATAGAGATCATCTCCGGCTCTCTTCCTAACCTATCCCTGAAGATAAGCCGGAGAAGAACTACCGAGGTCCTGGAACCAGAATCAACTGCTACTACCTTTATATCCTCGAATTTCTTCATCCCCACCAGAAGTACAGTATAAACATATCCCTCTGATGATATAGAGATATGGGGGATAAGGAGATAGCTGCCATTACCCCTTGCATACTCTATGGAGGGGATAATCCCCATATCTATTTCCCCATGCTTAAGCATATCAGCAAGTCTTGCTGGTGTATCAGATATCAGTTCAAAACTATGGTTTACCCTGCCGGTTAATAGCGGATATATCAGGGGTTTTGAATTTAGGAAGTCGTGATATCCAAAACGTATCTTATTGTTTTTCATTAATTAATCGCCATAAACCACTACCTCTGGTAGTGGTAACATAAGTAGTGCCTAAAGTGAACTAAAGTGAGCTAAAGTTAAAAGATTATATTCCATTAACTTTAGGCACTTTAGTTCACTTTAGGCACTTTAGTTCACTATAAAGCGTATCCCTCTCTACAGGAATTCTGCCTGCATCTTTTATAAGCCTTATTATCTCTTCTTTCTCAATAAATTCCTCTGTCTCGGCACCTGCCGAGTGGGTAATCTTCTCCTCCACTACTGTGCCGTCCAGATCATCCACCCCAAAAGAGAGGGAGAGCTGAGCCAATTTAGTCCCTATCATTATCCAGAATGCCTTTATATGTTGAAAATTATCGAGCATCAACCTTGATACTGCTAATACCTTTAAATCGACATAACCACTTGTCCCTGATAAGAAACCCAAATCTGTGTTTTTAGGATGAAAGGCAAGGGGTATAAACGACATAAAGCCATTTGTCCTGTCCTGAAGTTCCCTGAGCATGATTAAATGTCTGGCCCTATCCTCCACAGATTCAATGTGTCCATAAAGCATAGTGGCATTGCTATGAATACCAAGACTGTGGGCTGTCTCCATTATACTCATCCAATCAGCACCACTGATCTTTTGGGGGCATATCTCTTTCCTGAGCTTCTCACTAAATACCTCGGCACCCCCTCCAGGAATAGAGCCAAGCCCTGCCTCCTTTAATTTTATAAGTGTCTCTTTCACACTTAATCCAGCTATATCTGCTATATGGGCAATCTCCACTGCTGTAAATGCCTGGAGATGCACATCAGGATACCTATCATGAAGAGCACCTAACATATCTATATAATACTCAATCGATAGATCAGGATGGAGACCACCAACAATATGGAATTCACTAACGTTTCCATTTTTATATTTGGAGGCGCTATTTAATACCTCTTCGATACTCATCCAATACGCATCAGGGTCTACACTATCCTTACTGAAGGCGCAAAATCTGCATCGATTTATACAGATATTGGTATAGTTAATATGGCGGTTATTTATAAAGTATGTATTGTCGCTATTCTTCTGTTCTCTTACAATATTCGCCAGATAGCCGGTCCCTAGGAGATCTTTAGAATTAAAGAGGTTCACGCCATCTTCAAAGGTAAGACGTATTCCATTATTTACCTTCTCTGCAATCTCTGAAATAAAACTATCCCTAAATCTATACATCCCTAAAATTAACTTAATGATTTATAATTGATTATAACCATATTTAAAAGTTGAATTTCCTATATATACTTAAAATATTATTTTAGACCTCAT
>CAJVYE010000053.1 GCA_913009285.1 uncultured Nitrospirota bacterium
AATGGAGGAAGGGTAGTTGAGGATATGAGTTAGAATGTATGTTGTTTTTTTTTTTCAAGCAGAAGACGGCATACGAGATAAAGGAATGTGACTGGAGTTCAGACGTGTGCTCTTCCGATCTACTATATCAGAGATCCTGATATGGCAAGATTGATCAAGGAAAAAAGTAAGCCTGTTATTGTTACACCCAGGAGCCAAAAGGATGGAGGAAGATTCAAAGGTTCAGAGGATGAGAGGCTCGGTCTGTTGAAGGAGGCAGTAAGTTTGGGTGCTGAATATATAGACATTGAGTTTAGTACAGATGAGAGGTTGAGGAAAAGGGTGATAGAAGAAAGCAAGGGGACAAAGGTTATTGTCTCTTATCACAATTATACTGAAACCCCTTCTGATTTAAAAGAGATATATGACGATATAGCTATTTCAGGAGGTGATATTGTAAAGATTGTTACCTTTGCCAACTCCATTAATGATAATCTGGTTATATTTGACCTGATAAAGAGGCGTGAGAAAAAAACGGATATTGTCACTTTTTGTATGGGTAAGCATGGTGAGATAAGCAGGATACTTTCACCTATTATGGGAGGTTATCTTACCTTTGGTTCACTTGATGAAGGAAAGGAGAGTGCCCAGGGACAAATACCTGCAAGAGTGCTTAAGAGTGTCTATCGCGTTGATGGGCTTGGTCCGGATATCAATATTTATGGTTTGGTTGGAAACCCTGTTAGTGAGAGTATGGGGTATTTGATCCATAACAGGGCATTTGCTGAGCTTGGTCTGGATAGTATCTATCTCCCCTTCCTGGTCGATGATCTTAATTCCTTTATGACCGGCTTTAAGGGGCTTTTTAAGGGACTGAGTGTTACGATGCCCTTCAAGGAGGAGGTAATTGACTTCCTGGATAGGGTAGATAAAAAGGCTGAAGATATAGGGGCAGTAAATACTGTGGTTACAGAAGATGATAAACTGGTGGGATATAATACTGATTGTAGTGGTGCTATAATGGCATTAGAAGGTAGAACAGAGATCAAAGGGAAAAATGCTGTTATGATAGGTGCTGGCGGAGTTGCAAGGGCGATCGGTTTTGGGGTTAAGGGAAGAGGAGCACCCCTTACTATTACTGATATTGAAATTGATAAGGCTATCTCCCTCTCAAAGGATATTGGTTGTGAATATTGCAATCCTGAAGAGTTAGATAATATAAATATGGATATACTTATAAATACAACACCTGTCGGGATGTATCCCAACGTTGATAAGTCTCCTGTCCCTGATTCCCTACTCAAGAAGGGGATGATTGTATTTGATGCTGTTTACAACCCGCTCAAGACAAGGCTTTTGAAGGAAGCAGAGGCAAAGGGCTGCATAACTGTCCAAGGGGTTGAGATGTTTATCAACCAGGGGATTGAACAGTTTGAGATGTGGACCAAGAGAAAGGCACCTGTCGATATAATGAGGGAGGTTGTATTAAACCGCCTTCGTAAATAAGTTGAGCGACTGATGAGCAAATTAAAAATTAAAAATCAAAATGCAAAAATACAAATCAAAATGCAAAAACTATCCCTTGCCTATTAAGGTTAACTATTCGTTTTTCTATTCATTTTTAACGTTTAATCTGTCATTTTGATTTTTTATCTTTAATTTTTGATTTTTACCCAGTTTTCAATGTTTCATTATTTTAAAATTTAAACACGAAAAAGGGAAAATTTTCAAATTGATCGAGATAAAACCTATAGATAATCTAAATGCAACTATTACAGCCCCTTCTTCTAAAAGTTACACAAATAGGTCGCTAATCATAGCTGCACTGGCACAGGGAATAAATAAGATAATAAATCCATTGTTCAGCGATGATACCAGACACATGATTAATGCCCTCTCAAACTTTGGTGTAATTGTCAAGAAGGAAGGGGAGACCTTAATCGTTGAAGGGACAAATGGTAGGATTAAGGCGCCTCAGAATGAGATATTCCTTGGAAATTCCGGTACTGCTATGAGGTTCCTGACCACATTTGCGGCACTTGCTCCAGGGAGGACAATATTAAATGGCGATGAGAGGATGATGGAGAGACCTATACAGGACCTTCTGGACAGCCTGAAAGAGTTAGGGGTGAAGGCATACTCAAAATATGATACAGGGTGTCCTCCGGTGGTTATTGAAGGAGAGACTATAGCAGGTGGAAGAACCTCCCTGAAGGGTGATAAGAGCAGTCAGTATTTTACCTCGATCATGCTATGTGCGCCATATGCTGAAAGAGATATAGAGGTGGATGTGATAGGTGAGTTGACATCGAAACCATATATTGATATGACTATAGACATGATGAAAAAATTTGGGGTTGGTGTAGAGAAAGACGGTTACAAAAGATTTACCATCATGAAAGGTCAGAGATACCACAATAGGGAATACAGGATAGAGGGAGATGCATCAAATGCCTCTTACTTCTTTGCTGCTGCGGCTGTGACTGGTGGCAGAGTAATGGTCACCAATCTTAATCCATGCTCAGCACAGGGGGATATACATTTTGTGGATGTATTGGAGAAGATGGGATGTAAAGTGATAAGGGGTAATGACTATATCGAGGTGATTGGCGGTGAACTGAAGGGGATCACAATAGATATGAACAGTATGCCAGACATGGTTCAGACATTAGCTATTATCTCACTCTTTGCAGAAGGTAAGACCGAAATAACCAATATTCCTAATCTAAGGATAAAGGAGACAGACAGGATAAAGGCACTATCAGCAGAACTTGCAAAGGTGGGCGGTATAGTAGATGAATCAGAAGATGGGATATCTATCATCCCTTCATCTCTGCATGGGACAGAGATCAAGACATATAATGACCATCGTATGGCAATGAGTTTCTCCATCATCGGGCTAAAAGTCCCGGGAATAAAGATACGCAATCCTGAATGTGTAACCAAGTCATTCCCTGATTTTTTTGAAAGGTTGAGGGATTTATATTAAAAATTAGTGCCTAAAGTGAGCGTTGTCCGGTTAGGTTTTTGCATAAGAATATTTTTCAACAAAGGGAATAAATAAGTAGACAATCAAATCCCCCTAATCCCCCTTTTCCAAAGGGGGGGAACAGCAATTTACCCCTTTTTCCAAAGGGGGGATTTAGAAAGATGGTTTTCAGTAATTCCCCCTTTGGAAAAGGGGGATTAGGGGGGATTTATTCAAATGAACTTATTCATTTAACTTTAGGCACTTTAGACACTTGAAATAGAGATTGACATGAACATAGTTTTAATAGGATACAGAGGAACAGGGAAGACCACAATCGGCAAGGCCCTGGCAAGAAGTTTGAAAAGGCGATTGATAGGGATGGATGATCTGATAGTTGAGAAGGGAGGAATGACTATCCCTGAAATCGTTGAGAGATATGGATGGGACAGATTTAGGGATATGGAGTCAGAGGTTACCAAGGAGATCTCTGCGTTGGACAACTGTATTATTGACTGCGGCGGTGGTGTAATTCTAAGGGATAAAAATATAAGCAATCTAAAAAAGAATGGGATAATTATCCTCCTTGCAGCAAATATGGAGAGGATTATAGAGAGAATAAAAGGTGATAGTAACCGCCCCCCTCTAAAAGATGGGATTACATTTGAAGATGAGCAGAAGAGGGTATTAGAGGAGAGACGGGAAAGATACTTAAAGGCTGCAGATTATACAGTAGATACATCTGATGGGAATGTTGAGGAAGTTGTAGATAAAATAGTTCAATTTTGTAATTTGGATAATTAATGGCAAATAAAGATTATTACAAGATATTAGGTGTTAATAAAGATACCAGTGAGAGTAATATAAAAAAGGCATACAGGAAACTTGCTATGCAGTTTCACCCCGATAGAAACCCTGGAGACAAAAAAGCTGAAGAGAGGTTCAAGGAGATAAACGAGGCATATGCTGTTCTCAGCGATAATGATAAGAGAAAGCAATATGATATGTTTGGTGCGGAAGGGTTTCATCAGAGGTACTCTCAGGAAGACATATTCAGGGGATTTGATATAGGTGATATCATGAAGGACTTTGGTTTCGGTACAAATGATGTCTTCAGTCATATCTTTGGAGGAAGAGGTAAGCAAAAAACCAGTGGCTTTGGTGATTTCTTCAGCAGGGAAGGTCCTGGTTCTGGATATGAAGATATGTTCACAGGTAGAGGGGTATCTAATAAGGGTGCTGACCTTACCTCAGATTTACATATTACCTTTAACGAGGCCGCATTTGGAGGGGAGAAGAGGTTGTCTCTGAGAAAGGAGGGGGGGGGAACAGAGGAGGTCACGATCAAGATCCCACCAGGTATAAGTACTGGAAAGAAGCTGAGACTTTCCGGAAAAGGGGCTAGTGGAGCCCGTGGAGGTCCACGAGGAGATCTCTATTTCAATGTCATAGTTCAAAAGCATCCGATCTTTACAAGGGAAGGTGATGATATATATGTGGATAAAGAGATAAAATTCGCAGAGGCAGCACTAGGGACGTCCATTGATGTACCGACCCTGGAAGGGACAAAGAGGATCAAGATCAAACCCGGGACCCAGAGCCATAGCAAGATAAGGCTTAAGGGATATGGCATTCCCCATTTAAAGGGAGGTGGAAAAGGGGATCAGTATGTAAGAATAATTTTAAAGGTCCCCAAAAAATTAAACAATAAACAAAAGAGATTATTAACAAAATTGGCTGAGGAAGGGATATAAAAAATCGTAAGCGTTCACAGAACACTGAAATTGGAAATTGGAAATTGGAAATTTGTGTTATCGTAATAATTCACCACGGAAAGACACGGAATATCAAGTGTAAATCCGTGGTAACGTATTATGCTTTTTAAGGATTAAAATTATGGCTGAACTATTACCTAATTTCCAATTTCAAATTTCAGTGTTCTGTGAACGCTTACCAAATTTCAAACCGTGAACGGTTACGATATTTTGAATCTTTTGTCTTCTTCATTCCATTTGAAGGCAATTGTCTCTTTGATCTCACCATTTAGAACTGAAACAATAATATATATCGTCTCTGGATATATAGGATCATCCCCCCACATTGCCATCTTTTTATCCTCTTCCGAGAAATATGCAGGATGATCAGGATGGGAGTGATAAAATGCCTTAATCTGCCAACCTTTTTCCTCTACGAGTTTAAATATTCTTTTCTGTTCCTCGGGATCTATATTATATGCAGTCTTTGCATCACGTGGGTATGTTTGGGGATCTTTCTTATGAATCATATTCTGGATATTTGTACATTCATATACCTTGTGAGGGAGACTACCATCTCCCGGGCCTATTACTATCCCACAGCACTCATATGGATACTCCTTTACAGCATGTCTGTGAATCTGAGCAATGTCCTTATCGTCTAAAACCATTGTTTTTTAAGTATACCTTAAAACAAGGGCTCGGTCAAAAATAAGAGATGGGTATTTTATTCTTGTTGACAAATTAATATTACCAAAATATAATCCTATAATATTAAATCAGCACATATAATCGTTTAGTTGTTATTTTCGGGGGGAATATGCCTTCTAAATCAAAGAAAGGTAATGATATAGATCAGAAATTATCAGAGGAAAAACTAACAGAGATTATAAGAGGGTATCTGACTAAACATAAGCTTGATGAAACAACTATTATTAATGAAATTAAAAGAATAGAATCATCCGGTGATAATAGGTTATATTCGAGTTTATTAAAGATCCTCTCTCATATAGATTTTTCTCCTAAAGAGGCTAAATACTACTGGGAAGAGATAATAAAGCATAAAGATAACTTGACTAAGAAGTTAAAGAGAGACCCTGGCATAAGGGTCTCTATCCTCGATTATTTTGTTAACAGGGATAATAGGTTCAAAAATCCTAAGATTATAGAACTTGCAATTTACGAAGAGACAGAAAAAAAGGCACTTATAGATGGCTTGACAGGACTTTACAATCATCTCTATTTTAGGACGATGTTGGAAAAAGAGATTAAGATCTCTAAGAGGAACAATTCTCCTGTATCTCTCCTCTTATGTGATCTGGATAACTTTAAGTTTTTTAATGATAAGTATGGACACCTGCACGGAGATCAGATATTGATTGCCGTAACTGATGTGATGAAAGGGAGTTTTAGACCATCAGATACTGTTGCAAGGTATGGGGGGGAAGAATTTGCGGTTATACTCCCTGCAACAGATAAGTTTGGTGTCATTAAATCAGCAGAAAGATTGAGGAGTAGGATAAAGAAGATAAATTTTAAAAAGAAAAATTTTTTCATCAAGGAAAATATCACCATCAGTTGTGGAATAGCCTCCTATCCTATAGATGCAAAGACCTCTGAAGAGATAATCTTATGTGCAGATAAGGCGCTCTATCAATCAAAATTTGGGGGGAAGGATATGATCACCCTTTACTCCACTGAGAGGAGGGTATTTTTTCGAATGGATCTGGTTTCTAATATAACATATAAAATTCAGTATGCATTTAAGGGGAAGCATACAGCGATGCTTAAAAACATCAGTGCCACAGGTGCATCATTTGATACTAATAAAGATATCCCCCTCATGAGTCATATAAGGCTCTATGTTGATCTCGATACGAGTAAAAAGATTATAGAACTGGTGGGAAAGGTTGTATGGAGTAAGAAGAGATCCTCTTCCAAATACGCTATAGGGGTCGAGTTTATTCAACTGGATCAGATTATTAAGAATAAGATTATAAAATTTGTCGAAGGCCAGAAAGGGAAGAGAAGAAATCGGAAAGATTAAGTGTAACCGTTCACGGTTTGAAATTGGAAATTAGAAATTGGAAATTTGTGTTATCGTAATAGTTCACCACGGAAAGACACGGAATATCACTGGAATTTATTAATAGGACTTCATCTCACGATGAAGTT
>CAJVYE010000054.1 GCA_913009285.1 uncultured Nitrospirota bacterium
AGATCGTTAACGAGGGGTGGAATGCTGAAAAATATGCTTTTTTTTTTCAAGCAGAAGACGGCATACGAGATAAAGGAATGTGACTGGAGTTCAGACGTGTGCTCTTCCGATCTTACTCCCTCAGCAAGGCCGGGTAGACAGAAGGTGTGAAGAGTATATTTGTCATGAAATAGCACTCATGTGTAACCGATTGGGGATTGATGTTTGGGAGGTTATTGAGGCAGCATCTACAAAGCCCTTTGGCTTTATGCCATTTCTACCAGGACCAGGACTCGGAGGACACTGTATCCCAATAGATCCATACTACCTGGCATGGAAATTAAAAACCCTAGATTATAAGGCAAGATTCATTGAACTGGCTGGAGAGATCAATACGAGTATGCCGTTTCATGTTGTTTCAATAATAAGCGATGCCCTGAACGAACGACAGAAGAGTGTTAAAGGATCAAAGATTTTTGTACTCGGAGTATCATATAAAAAGGATATAGGAGATACTAGAGAATCTCCAGCACTTGACATAATCAAGCTACTTATTCAGAAGGGAGCGGTGATATCCTATAATGATCCATTTGTTCCAGGCCTTTCAGATTACAATGATCTAAAGAATATCGAGATAGAAGAAAATGTGATAAGAGAGGCGGATTGCATCCTTATCACAACTGATCACATTATTTACGATTACGAGTGGATTGTAGACAAGGCACAACTTGTTATAGATACCCGAAATGCAACAAAGGGTGTAAATGATGGAACGGGAAAGGTGATAAAGCTTTAAAGTGAACTAAAGTGCCTAAAATGCCTAAAGTGAACTAAAGTTTATAGTGAAAGTAATAAATAAGTAGACAAAAATTTAGAGAAAAGTTTCGTCTTTTTATTTAATTCGTTTACTATATTGAAAAATTCTTTACTGTTCTTAACTTTAGACACTTTAGTTCACTTTAGGCACTATTTATGGCACTACTACCAGAGGTAGTGCTTTATGTCTATTAATCAAAGGAGGTAGGAGTGAACATCTGTGTAATTGGTATAGGATATGTTGGTCTAGTTACAGGAACGGTATTTGCCGATCTAGGTAATGACGTTATCTGCGTTGATAATGACAAGGAAAAGATAGAATTACTGAATAAGGGGATCATGCCTATTTATGAACCTGGTTTGAAGGAGATGGTACAAAGTAATTTTGAAGACCATAGGCTCATATTTACAACTGATTTAAGTGAAGGTGTAAGGAGTGCAGAGATTATCTTCATCTGTGTGGGGACACCTTCCAGGGATGATGGCGAGACAGATATTTCTTACATAGAGGAGGCGGCAAAGGGAATTGCTAAATCACTTAATGAATATAAAATTATAGTAAATAAAAGTACTGTTCCAGTAGGTACAGGGGATTTTGTAAGGGAAATAGTAGACAAAAATAAAGAGAAAGATGTAGATTTTGATGTGGTCTCCAATCCTGAATTTTTAAGGGAGGGATCAGCGATTCAGGATACCCTTGACCCTGAGAGAATTGTTATAGGTGCTCCAACAAAAGAGGTCGCCATGAAGCTGTTGGAGCTTTATGCCACCTTAGAAAAACCCATGCTTATTACAGATGTATACAGTGCAGAGATGATAAAGTATGCATCAAATGCATTCCTTGCAATGAAGATATCTTTTATCAATAAAATAGCCAATATATGCGAATCTACTGGTGCCAATGTATCCGATGTTGCCAAAGGAATTGGTTACGATTCAAGGATAGGGAATTCATTCCTGAATGCAGGACTCGGATTTGGGGGATCCTGTTTCCCCAAGGATACCAGGTCTCTCCTTCATACAGCCGAAAAATTTGGACATGATTTTAATTTACTTAAGTCTGTAATTGATATTAATGACAGTAGATCCAGCCATTTTGTGAATATGATGAGAAAAAAGATGGGAGGATTAAAAGGGAAGACAATAGGCATACTAGGGCTTTCCTTTAAACCCAATACCGATGATATGAGGGATGCCAAGTCTATTGAGATCATTAATATAATGCTATCAGAAGATGCCATAATAAAGGCGTATGACCCTGTGGCAATGGAGAATGCCAAAAAAATCATGCCACATATAGAATATTGCGAAAGCTCTTACAAGGCAGCTCAAAAGGCCGATGCTATTGCTATTGTTACTGAATGGAGGGAATTTAAACTCCTGAATATGGAGAGGATAAAGATGGTTATGAATAGACCTGTAATATTCGATGCCAGGAACATATATGATCCAGAGAAGATAAGGAAGATGGGATTCGAATATTACAGTATTGGACGAGGATGAAAGGGGTAAAAAATGATAAGAACATTGATAACCGGAGGTGCTGGATTTATAGGATCTCATATGTGTGATTATCTCTTTAAAAAGGGACATGAGGTATTTTGTATGGATAACCTCATAACAGGGGATACCGCTAATATCGCGCATATCCATGATGATAGGTTTCACTTTATAAAACATGATGTGACAAATTATATATATATCGTAGGCAAATTGGACTACATAATCCATTTTGCCTCTCCAGCAAGTCCAATAGATTACCTCCAATATCCTATTCAAACCCTAAAGGTTGGTTCTTTAGGCACTCATAAGACATTGGGATTGGCAAAAGAGAAAAAGGCTATCTTTTTCCTTGCCTCCACCTCAGAGATATATGGTGACCCATTAATACATCCACAAAAGGAGGACTACTGGGGAAATGTAAATCCGATAGGTATAAGAGGTGTATATGATGAGGCCAAGCGCTTTGCTGAGGCAATGACTATGGCTTATCATCGTTATCATGGAATTAATACCAGGATAGTAAGGATCTTTAATACCTATGGCCCCCGTATGAGGATCAATGATGGAAGGGCAATACCTAACTTTATAACCCAGGCACTTAATGGGGAGGATATTACAGTCTATGGGGATGGCTCCCAGACGAGAAGTTTCTGTTATGTCTCAGACCTTGTAGAGGGTATATATAGACTATTGACATCAGACGAAGATTCTCCTATTAATATCGGTAATCCTTCGGAGATGACCATACTCCAGATGGCTGAAAAGATAGTAGATTTTACCAAAAGCAAAAGCAAGATTGTATTTAAACCGCTTCCTGAGGATGACCCTAAAGTAAGGCAGCCCGATATATCTAAGGCTAAAGATATCCTCTGCTGGCAACCGGAAGTTACGCTGGATAAGGGTTTGGAAGAGACAATAAAATATTTCAGGAAAAAGATAAAAATATCCTAATACATTGATCTGTATTTTTGAATTTTTATCTTTGAGCGAGTCCTAAGTTTAAATGGCTAAACAGTTTCGATATTTGATATTTTTAGGGACGGGTCAGAAATAACTTGGCATTTTTCGCTCTCAGATTTAGGTCAGGTTTGCTCGATCTGAGGGAGCAAAACCGCAGTAATAGTAGTGCTATATCGAGGATTTTGCGAGTGAGGATCGATCAAAGATGGCCTAAATCTGAGATACGAGAATGTTAAGTTATTTTTGGGCGAGCCCTAAAGTGATATGTAGATAGGTCATGACTGTCAAAAGATCATTAATCATTACTTTGATTATAGCTGTTCTCTTCATAATAGGGGTAGTTCTTCTTTCTATCTATTATCTTCTACACATCAACTATAATGATTTAATTACAAAGGGGATAGAGGATGTCATTCAGAAGGAGGTCTCCATTGAGAATATCAGCATAAGCGTACGTCACGGGATTGGGTTCAAACTTGATAATGTTTTCATTAAGGATAAAGGAGAAGATGACGATATATATTTCCTCTCAGCAAATCATCTCACTGTAACTATGAGGTTGCTCCCTCTTATCAGAAAGAGGTTTATAATCAACGAGATCATTCTCGATAACCCCTATATAAACATAAAGAGGGATAAGGATGGAAGATTTAATCTGGCAAATCTGACAGAAGTATTCATTCCCACTGCAAAAGATATTGGGGGTAGATATAGAAATTTCCATATAGTGTTAAACAGATTCTCTATCAGAAGCGGTAGGGTGAGATTTACAGATAGGTTTATTGCACCTGAATCTGTGATTACAGAATTAGAGGATATCTATTTCACATTAGAAAGTTCCCTCTTGAAAAGGCTCTTTTCATATACCCTTAAAGGAAGATTATCTGACAGAGATAGATTTACCTCTATCAGCATCTCAGGGGAGTTAAAAAATATCCAGATGTACCTTGATCCGCAGAAGATATCTATAGAAGGGAATATAAGGATAAGCTCTCTTGATTCATCAAATTTTTTAGATTATTACACCCGGTACATCCCTCTGAGGCCTGAGGGTGTCCTTGATATAGATGCCAATTACTCAGGGAATATATCAGGGCCCTTCCAGTCCTCTGGGGAGATAAGGGTTCATTCCCTTACTTATGGATATAAAGAGGCCTTCTTAAATCCACCTGAACCACACTCTGCTATATTAAAATATAATTTGCTAGTGAACAAAGATACTATAGATCTTAGAAGAGCAGATATTAACATAGAGGAATTTACTATAACAGGTAAAGGTCTACTGGAGGATCGTAATTCAGAGGATCAAAAGGTAGCATTTGAGATAAACACCTCACCTCTTACTATAGAAAAAGGAAAGAGATATCTTCCTCTCAAACTGCTTCCTCCAAAGATACACGATTTTATTGAGAATAGAATCAGCTATGGCGAGATGAAAATAGGATCAGTAAGGTTCTCAGGAAGAATAAGCCAGTTGAAGAGGTTAGATACTCCTGAGGGCTTTGACCTCTTATCTGGTGAGATATCCTTATTTGGTATAACCACAGACCTGTGGGAAGATTTGTCCCCCATAAGGGATATAGATCTTGTAATCGCATTGAAGAAGGGGGTATTAGGGATTACACATATCTCTGGAGAGTACAGGGGTTGCAAATTAACAGAGGCGAATGGAAATATCTCTCAGATTGCAACCTCTCCTGTAATAGATCTGACTATAATAGGAGACATGGATATAAAGGATGTAAAGGACATTTTCACTTATAAGATAGATATTGATGCTATAAAACCATATCTTAATGATATTAAAAGCATTACAGGAAAGGCAAAGCTGAACATAAATCTATCAGGAGATGTTCGTGATCTATCTTCACTTATCATTGA
This sequence comes from uncultured Nitrospirota bacterium, assembly GCA_913009285.1. Taxonomy (GTDB): domain Bacteria; phylum Nitrospinota; class Nitrospinia; order SZUA-224; family SZUA-224; genus SZUA-224. The sequence continues at coordinate 5,140 of CAJVYE010000054.1, forward strand.
AGGTGATATATTCCTCAATAGATTTGAATTAGATCATAAAAGGTTACCATTACCTATCTCAGCCTTAACAGGAAATATCCACATTTCGAAAGAGATATTAAGGATAATAAAGATGAATGGATACTGGGGGAATTTCCCTCTAACCTTAAAAGGGGATATAAGGTCTTACAATTCAGAAAACCCCTTCCTAGATATAAGACTCAATTCAAGATTAGATCCATCTGAATTTACCAGACTGATTAGTATTGAAGGGATCAAAGATATAGAGTTAGATGGGGATATTGATATAGAACTCCTTGCAAAGGGATATCTCAACAGATTGAAGCTATTCAGTTCATTAAATCTTACAGAGGCCAGCTACCAGTATAAAGGATGGTTAACAAAGGGATCTGGTTTGAAGAATCAGATATACTTTAATGGCACTCTAATAGATATGAAGGAGATACAGATTGATAAATTGAATTTGATCCTAGGATCTAGTACCATTTTTGCAAAAGGCAAAGTTCACTTGCAAAAATCGCAGATTAGTATTATAATTATACCTCATAAAATTGCGATGGATGATATTGGTCAGATATTTTCATTTATTGATAGATGGGATAAAGATGGATTTATTACTGTAGGACTTAAGGCAGATGGGAATACAGAAGACTTCAGGATGGAGGGAGATGTTACCCTTGAAGAGGTAGGTATACAATTAACCAAGCTATCTCGACAGATCAGTCAACTGAATGCAAAGATAAATTTTACGAGGAATAATCTATCAATCACCACGGCTAGTTTTAAGATCGGTGATTCTTATATAGAACTTAATGGGAAGATAGAGGATTTTCATAAACCTGTGGTTACAATTAATATTCATGCACCGAGACTCGATTTTTACGATATACGACTAAGGAAACATAGAACTATAAGAGAGATCAACCAGCTCCTTAAAGATATGCCCCTTTTCACAAGATCTATTGGGAAGGGGATAATAACTATCGATGATGGAGGATTCAAGAATCTACATCTTGGAAAGATCGATGCGAGCCTTCTACTAAAGAATGGTCTGATAAAGGCTGAGGATATTATAATTAAATCTGGTAAGAGTAATCTCAAGGGCACTGCCGGATTAAACCTGATTTCAGAAACGGGGTTTGAATTTGATATTAATATGTATGGGAAAAGGATGGATATAGAAGAATTCTTAGAGACTCTTGGCCCAGATTTTAGGAATAGTATGAGCGGTACCACTTCCCTCTCTTTAAATCTGTGGGGGTCGGGATACAGCTTAGAGGAGATAAGGAGATCTCTATTCGGAAAGTTTCATTTTTATATGAAAAAGGGTATGTTTAGATCGGAAGAGCACACGTCTGAACTCCAGTCACATTCCTTTATCTCGTATGCCGTCTTCTGCTTGAAAAAAAAAAAATCCTTTATCTCGTATGCCGTCTCCTCCTTATTCTCTCCCCTCTTGCACTACTGTCCCAGATTTTTTATTTCTTCTCTTTATTTCTCTTTACACTAACCCTCCCCTTTCACCACACACTGCCCCGTCTTGTCTTCCTTATGTCACTGCTTCTCCCCTCCATTTCTTTCACTAACATTTACTCCTCCACCTCATATCCTCCTCTACTCTTCTGTCTACACTACTCT
>CAJVYE010000055.1 GCA_913009285.1 uncultured Nitrospirota bacterium
GACAGACAAATCCTTCTGGCCAACGAGTTTTAAATAACCAAGCGTAACAATCTTCCTCACTTTGAAATTCCTCTTGGAAAATCAGCCAACTCATATTCCCATAATTTGGCTTCACCCCTATATTTCCAATGGGGTTCATGATAAATAATTGGGTCAGCTAAGTCAATAGGCCATACTTTAAAATATAACCTTGGGGAGGAACTCTAATGTATAGGTACGAAATTATAATTTACTGGAGTGATGAGGACAAAGTTTATATTGCGTATGTTCCTGAATTACCAGGTTGTTCTGCTCACGGTTCATCTTATGATGAAGCCCTGGTTAATGCAAAAGAAGCAATTCAGTTGTGGATTGATACAGCGAATGAATTTGGTGACCCTATACCAGAACCAAAGGGGCATCGTCTGGTGTTAGCATAGTCAAGATTCACTATCTGAATAAGGATTGGTTACAAATTCAATAAATCGTCATACACAGGATCGGGATAAAAAATTTCAGGATCAGGATCACGAATGTAATCGTCAAAATCCTCAAATTAGCAATAAAAGAGAAAATCGAGAAAATTTGATTTTTCGTAATTGGTTAGCCAAATTGGGTAGTTTTCGTTCAAACACTAATTACCGGCCATCATTACCCCCTTTTCCTCATTAACAAATGTTAGTACTACTCCACCCCCAATAAAGAAGATTACCAGGGCAATAATGCCTAATCGACTTGAACCTGTGATTTGCCCGACTATCCCGAATAACATTGGTCCAATAATTCCAGAGAACTTAGAACTGATGTCATAAAAACCAAAGAATTCAGCAGATCGATCCCTTGGAATCAACCTTCCATAAAGAGAGCGGCTCAATGCCTGAGTTCCGCCCTGTACAAAACCGACCAGTATAGCCAACATCCAAAAATGAAGGGGGTCATATATAAAATAGCCTCCAATGGCTATCGCTGTATATAAAACTAATCCTATTAATATGGAGATCTTTGCCCCAATGAGCTTTGCTAACCTTCCGAATAATATTGAAAATGGTACACCAATAAATTGTACAGCCAGGATTGCACCAATCAGATGTCCATGGGCTATGCCTATCTCAGTACCAAATATGACCGCCATGATTATAATTGTTCCGATCCCATCATTGTAAATCCAGAATGCTATAAGAAACTTAAAGGCCTCCTTGAATCTTCGGATCTCACGAAATGTCTTCCATAGTCTCTGAAAGCCTGCCTTCAGACGTTTTTTACTCTCTCCTATAAAAGGAATAGCTTCTGGTTCTTTTACATTCTTAAAGATAGGAACGGAAAATATCCCCCACCATATTGCTACTGATAAGAACGAAAAACGAGAGCTCCACTGAGGATCGGGAATATGAAAAAATGATGGTCTTAATATCATAGCCAGATTTATTGATAATAACAGTCCTCCACCCAGGTATCCTAATGCATAACCCAGCGTAGATACCCGATCCATTTTATCCCTCCCGGCCACATGTGGTAACAAAGAATCATAAAAAATATTTGCCCCTGCAAAACCTACCCTGGCAAAGATATATAAGATCGAGGCCATTAGCCAATCACCGGTGCTTATTAAGACCAGCAATCCTGTAAAGACAATACCTACTAAGGCAAAAACACCCAAAAACCTCTTTCTTGTCCCGCTATGATCTGCTATTGCCCCCAGGAGAGGCGCTGATAAGGCAATAATCAACATTCCAATAGTATTCGTATAGCCCCAGTAACTGGTTGCCTGTGTCTTTGTTAAACCAACAGCAGCTACCGAGCTATAAAATACCGGTAAAACTGCGGCCATTATTGTCGTGGCAAATGCTGAATTGGCCCAATCATACATGCACCAGCTTAAAATAGTCTTTTTACTCTTTTTCATCCTACCCCATTATGGTAGCTGTGCATACGCCCCGACACTTCGGAGCAGCTACCTTATCAAACATATTCTAAAATGGTAATTTATTTTTCCTCTTTCGTATTTAACCCAAATAATGCAAGGTATCAGGGAGGATGATCTTTGTCAATCTGTTCAATGTTGTTTTATTGATATGAGTTGACATAGATTCAACGCTTGAAAGGAAATGAAGATGATGGTTGCAATCATAAAAAATCCATGGTATGTTTATGACTAAGATATTTCCTGAAGTAATCAATATAACTTATTGATTTCATTAATAAAATTATCAAGGGAGAAGATATAAAGTGTGCGGGATCAGTGGGGTTGTGGGTTTCGAGAATATTTCCAAATCCCTGTTAGATAGCATAAGAAATCTAGAATATCGTGGTTACGACTCCTGCGGAGTTGCTATATTAGATGATGGTTGTATCACCATCAAGAAGAATATAGGTCAGGTTGATGAGGTGAACGAAAAGGAGAGGTTAACAGACTTAGAGGGGAGAGCGGGTATTGCGCATACCAGATGGGCAACCCATGGGGGGGTGACCAGGGAAAATTCCCACCCGCATGCAAGTTGTAGAGGAGACTTTGCAGTTGTACATAATGGAATAATATCCAACTATCATACCCTGAAGGCAGGACTGAAGAGAGAGGGACATCAATTCCTTTCAGATACAGATACAGAGGTTATAGCACATCTCCTGGAAAAGTACTATTCCTCCACAGGTGATGTTGAGGATGCATTTATAAAATCTATAAATATATTAGAGGGGACCTATGCTATTGCTATGATCTCTGTATACGAACCTGAGAAGATCTTCTGTGCCAAGAATGAGAGCCCGCTCATATTAGGGATAGGTAATGATGTCAATTATATTGGATCTGATTTTAATGCCTTTATAGATTATACAAAGAATACAGTAGTACTCGATGACAAGGAATATGCAATTATTTCAAAGGAAAACTATATTGTTAAGGATAACATCAGGGGCGAAAGAGTCGATAAAGAGATAACAAAGATTGAGTGGGATGCGGAGATGGCTAAAAAAGGGGGGTATCCGCACTATATGCTCAAAGAGATATACGAACAGCCACAGTCAATAATCAATGCCCTGAATGTGGACAGAAAGATCATCAAGAAGGTAGCATCCCTGATAATGGATAGCGACCGAACCTATCTCCTCGGTGTCGGTACAACTTACTACGTATCCCTGTTAGGGGAGTACTATTTTTCATCCTATGCAGGGAGTCATTTGTCTGCTATAAGTTCTGATGAATTCAAAAATCTGGCAGAGGTGACAGATAAGACATTGGTAATAGCCATTTCCCAGTCAGGCGAGACATACGATAGTATAAACGCCTTGAAATATGCAAAGGCAAATAAAGCAAGGACAGTATCCATTGTAAATGTTATAGGTTCATCAATAGCACGTATGGTTGATCTATCTATCATGCAGGGGTCAGGACCAGAGATATGTGTAATCAGTACAAAGGCAGCCATCTCCCAGATGATCATTTTAATCAGTATTGCCCTGGAGTTAGGAAATATGAGAAAGAAGATAACCAAGAAAGAGAAGAAAAGGTTAGAAAAGGAGTTAATAAAACTTCCTACTATAATTCAAAATATATTAAATGAAAAATCTGGTTTTGTCAACAACATTGCACAGAGGTATTCAGGGATAAAAAACTGGCTCTACCTAGGCCGTGGTGTTTATTATCCTATAGCCTTAGAATCTGCCCTAAAGATGAAGGAGGTGGCTTATATACATGCAGAGGGTATGCCAGGAGGATTTCTAAAACATGGAACCATTGCACTTATAGATGAGGACCTTTATACAGTGGGATTTATTCCTCCAAGGGAGGAAAAGGATCTCTATCCTCTTATCATGGGGAGTATCGAAGAGGTCAAGGCAAGGAATGGTTTTGTAATGGGATTTCATTTTGGTGATAAGGAAAAGGATTATAAACTATTTGATGAGGAGATTATCCTCCCCAAAGTGGATAAGGTGATTGCCCCTTTTTTGCAATTGATCTTAGGTCAACTCCTTGCATATTTTGCAGCCATCTCTCTTAAGAGAAACATAGACAGACCTAGATCATTGGCAAAATCTGTTACTGTAGCTTAGAGAAATAACTTGGCATTTTTCGCGCTCAGATTTAGGTCAAACCTGACCTAAATCTGTTGATTCCTTTCCTTCTGTTAGATATCTAATCTTCCTTTCTGCCCTCTTCTGTCTGGTGATATCCTTACTTATACCTACGGTACCAATAACATTTCCTTTATTATCCTTTAGTTGAGACAGGGTGAGGTTTATATCTATTGTCCTTCCATCCTTTGTTTTAAGGGTGGTTTCATAGTTGGATACCCCTCCTTTTCTATTGACCTCCTTCATCAACCTCCGTCTTACCTCTTTATCAGGATAAAACTCCTCTACAGACCTTCCGATAACCTCCTCCCTTTTATAACCTAACATCCTCTCTGCTCCCTTATTATATTCTATTATTTTTGTATCCAGATCGGTTGTAATGATCATATCAGCTGAGTTCTCAAGTATGTTGCTCAGATAATCCTTTGTCTCCTGTAACTGTCTCAGATAGTTCTCCTTTTCCTCTGTATGTCTCTCTAAACTCTCTGCCATCTGATTAAAGGCAATAGCCAGGTCTTCAAGTTCATCAGATGTCTTTATATCTACCCGCTGTTTCAGATCTCCCTCTGCCATCCTGCGGGTACTCGTGGTTAGAAGTGTAAGCGCCTTTGTGACCTTCCAGGATAGAAAAGATATAACCACTGCACCAATAGCTACAGAGATAATGACCATGGTTATACCAGCATTTCTGCTCTTTAATATCTTTTTTCTCATCTCACCGGTAGAGATACCTATCCTTATTAATCCTATCTTTTTGTCATCATTAAAGATAGGGACAGTGACATCGAATATTAAGGGTATCTCCTGGAGAAATTCAATAAATTGACCTGATCTCTGAAGAAGGTCCTCTGTTGTCTGATTTGCCCTGATGCTTATTTCATCTGTCAGAATAGTCTCAACTTGAGTACTATCAGTGTTTACTATGACCATGTTGTCAGCATTCTGGACTATGATGTATGAGATATTATGTTCATTACTTGCCCTCTCTGCATATCTATTTAGGGAGTCTATATCTTGTTTCAGGAGTGCATTGCTAACAAGGATAGCAAACATCCTTGCTGATCGTAAAGAGGTGAGCTCCATCTCTTTTGTTAGTAATTGACGTTCAGACTGGATATTTATATGACCGATAACTGCCATCATGATAGCAAAGGTAAGCCCTATGAATAAGCTCAGTTTCAGATTCAGGCTCATCCTAGGCATTATAGCTCCTCCAGATTATCGTGAAGGATAGCCTCCCTAACCCTGGCTATAATCTTATTATAATAATGTATATTATGAATGGTATTTAGTCTCAGTGCCAGTATCTCTTCAGCGATAAAGAGGTGGCGGAGATAGGCACGTGAATAGTTCTTACAGGTATAGCAGTGGCATTTAAGGTCTATGGGCCTTTCATCCTTTAAGTATTGGGCATTCTTTATAAGAACCTTCCCATTGTTAGTAAAGAGACATCCATTACGTGCATTACGGGTAGGCATTACGCAGTCAAACATATCTATACCCATTATGATACTGTGTATCAGGTCTTCAGGTGTCCCTACACCCATGAGGTACCTTGGCTTATCTTCCGGGAGGAAGGGGGTTGAATGCTCTATTATCTCAAACATTATCTCCTTTGGCTCACCAACACTTAACCCTCCAAGGGCATAGCCATCAAACCCTATATCTATTAGATCCATAGTGCTCTTCTCCCTCAGGTCCTTAAACATCCCTCCCTGGACAATTCCGAAGAGAGTCTGATCTCCTCTCTTGTGTGCCTTCTTGCATCTTAAGGCCCATTGTGTTGTCATATTCATAGAGGTAAGTGTATGTTCATAGGTTGCAGGATATGATACAGGCTCGTCAAAGTTCATGATTATGTCTGCCCCTAATGCCTCCTGGATCTCTATCGATTTTTCTGGTGTCATAAGATGCCTTGATCCATTGAGATGCGACTGAAAGGTCACCCCCTCTTCTGTGACCTTAGGGCTTGCGAAAGAATAAGTTGGCTGTTTCCGCGAGCCCTTAGCAAGTTCATTCATGCTGAATATCTGAAAACCGCCACTATCTGTTAGGATCGGTCTGTCCCAGTGCATGAATCTATGCAGACCACCCATATCCTGTATGATTTTGTGTCCTGGTCTCAGATAGAGATGATAGGTATTACTTAGAATAATCTCGGTGTTATTCTCCTTAAGTTCTTCTGTGGAGAGTGTCTTTACTGTTGCCTGCGTCCCAACCGGCATAAAAACAGGGGTATGTATCTCGCCATGAGGTGTCTTTAATATCCCTAGTCGGGCATTAGTATTTTTTTCTTTGTGTATAATTTCAAATTCAAAGGACATTGGCTCTAGTTTACTACATAAATTGTAGTGCTGCAACACCACCATTCATTTACTGTAACCGTTCACGGTTTGAAATTGGAAATTGGAAATTTGTGTTATCGTAATAGTTCACCACGGAAAGACACGGAATATCCGTGGTAACGTATTATGCTTTTTAAGGATTAAAATTATGGCTGAACTATTACCTAATTTCAAATTTCAAATTTCCAATTTCAGTGTTCTGTGAATGCTTACGAATAATGGAATGGTGGAATAGATCGGAAGAGCGTCGTGTAGGGAAAGAGTGTAGATCTCGGTGGTCGCCGTATCATTAAAAAAAAAGAAAAACAAATAAAAATAATAACAGATAAAATATTACAATAGTATCTACTCCGACCTCTTTTTGCCTCTACTCTCTC
>CAJVYE010000056.1 GCA_913009285.1 uncultured Nitrospirota bacterium
AATAGATGTCTTTTTTCATATTTTTTTTTTTCAAGCAGAAGACGGCATACGAGATAAAGGAATGTGACTGGAGTTCAGACGTGTGCTCTTCCGATCTGTTGGCATTCTCTCTATTGGATTCCATTTTACTAATCTCATTGTCATCTCCTCCTTTTTTTAATTTTTGGTTAATAATCGACGATCCGGATCACCTTGTTTAACCCCTTTCAATACTCTTATAAGATGAATTTTTGAAATGTCAAGTTTTCTAATAATTTTTTTTTAAAAAAATTACCTCGGATATTTACAGAATTATACTGAATTAATAAACCCAAATAATGCAATTGAAATCGTTAGAATACGCTGAAGAAGTACGACAGGCGGCCTGAAGATGAGATGGGAAAATGTGAAGTGATTTTGGGAGAACCCCCAGTGTTATAAATATTCATCCATGCTTTTCTCTTTCATGGTCTCTACCATTTTTTTTACATCCTCTCCTCTTTCCCTGGGACATATAAGTAAGGCATCCTCGGTTTCGATTATTATCATATCCTTAATCCCGATTGTAGCTATTAGCTTATGTGGTGCATGAATAATTGATCCAGAGGTATCTATACCAATGTGTTTTCCTATTATGACATTTCCATCTTCATCACAAGGTAACACCTCCGGGATGGAATTCCAACATCCTACGTCGCTCCAGCCCGGATCACAAGGAATCACTGCTACATATTTTGCCTTTTCCATGATGCCATAATCTATAGATATACTCTCGATACCGGAATATACCTCCTCGATAGTATCCCTTTCTTTATCAGTCGAAATGACATTATCGATTCTCATCAGTCCCTGATACAATTCTGGTAGGTGTATCTCTATCATATTTAGGATAGTATCTGCTTTCCATATAAACATCCCGCTGTTCCAGAGATAGTTTCCAGAGGATAAAAATCCCTCTGCCACCTCTTTTTTAGGTTTTTCAATAAATCTGTTGACCTTAAATATCTTTTTGTTATTTATAGCCAGTATCTCTTCCCCATACTGGATATATCCATATCCAGTCTCAGGTTTTTTGGGCCTGATACCGAGAGTAATCAGATATCCCTTTTCTTCTGCCACCATTTTAGCCACTGACAGGAGATTTAAGAATTCCTTCTCATCTTTTATCAGATGGTCTGATGCCAAAACAGCCATTACTCCCTGTGGGTCTTTTCTCTTTATATAAAGTGCTGCAAGGCCGATACAGGGTGCGGTATTCCTTCCAACAGGTTCTATAATTATATTCTGATCAGGAATTTCAGGGACCTGTTTCTTTAATTCCTCTGCATGAGATCTGCCGGTTATGATCAATGTATTATTAGTATCTATAAGTGGCTTGATACGGTCGAGTGTCTCCTGTATCATTGTCCTTTTACTAAAGATATTCTGTAATTGCTTTGGTTTACTTTTCCGGCTCTTAGGCCAAAATCGCGTGCCAGACCCCCCGGCCATTATTACTCCATGTAACATTTTTTCCTCTACCGCTTAAATAGTGAATAGTATTCAGTCTTAAAATATTATTATAATACTCCTTTTAATATAACAAAGCCAAGGATTAAAAGTATCATAAACACAATGGCAAGCACATTAAAATATCTGTCTATAAAAGACTTTATAGGTTTCCCAAATCTATAGATCAATCCTGCAACAATAAAAAAGCGTGCTGACCTACTGACAGCCGATGCAAGGATAAATACTGATAGATCGATCTTAAAGGCGCCAGCAGCAATAGTAAAGACCTTGTAAGGAATTGGAGTGAATCCAGCTACCGCCACAGCCCATGCATCATGCTTCCTATACAAATTTTGTATATAATCATATTTGTCCATAGCATTGTAAAACTCAAGTATAGGTCTCCCTATCGAATCCATTAATTCATAACCGATAAAATACCCAAACATTCCTCCCAGGACCGAAGCCACAGAACATGTAAATGCAAATTTGAAGGATTTCTGCGGTACTGATATGGCAAGTGCAACAAGTAAAGGATCCGGGGGTATAGGGAAGAAAGATGACTCACAGAAGGCCAGTATAAATAGTGCCAATGTACCATAAGGTGTCTCAGCCCAATGCAATATCCAGTCGTATAATCTTCTAAACATATTAACAGGATAGAGGATTGTATCTATAAAGTCAACTAACAGGTTTGATCATAACTAACATCATTTTGAACATCTTTATAGCTTTTAGAGAATGAGGTTTATTTGCTGGCATTATAATGATTTGACCTTTTTGTAGTAGATTGGGGTTTCCTGAAATAGTAATTTCTGCTTCTCCCTCAAGAATATAAACGAAAGCATCGAATGGTGCTGCGTGTTCACTAAGACCTTGACCTTTATCAAAGGCAAATAATGAAATTGTTCCACTTTTTTCATCAATCAACGTACGACTGACCACAGAACCTTGTTGATAATCAACCATATTAACCAAAGTTAATGCTTTAGCTATGATATCATTTGAATTTATTTCAACCATAAGTTATCTCCTTTTTCAGTGATGGATGACCACTATCTCATATCCAGGCATATCTTCATTTGGAGGGATTATGAATGATCAGAACACGTATGTCAAGGGTAATGATGGGCAGTAAAAAATTGTAGGAAAAGGCACAAATATTTGATATATTAAAAAGGGTTTTTGGATTTTAAGGCCTTTCGTCCTAATTAGGAAACCATTATTAAAACCGTAAGCGTTCACAGAACACTGAAATTAGAAATTTGAAATTGGAAATTAGGTAATAGTTCAGCCATAATTTTAATCCTTAAAAAGCATAATACGTTACCACGGATATTCACGGAATATCCGTGGTGAATTATTACGATAACACAAATTTCCAATTTCTAATTTCCAATTTCAAACCGTGAACGGTTACTTAAAACCATACTCAACTAAATTTCTATGTTTGATCTGATTCGTTTAGCAATAGCATTTATACTTATCCTCTTTCTGCTTAGAAAAAAGTGGAATGTTGGATATGTGTTGATAACAGCTTCAGGTGCGCTATCTGTGCTCTATCTCATGAAGCCATATAGTATATTGCTGGTCATTAAAAATGCACTAACAGCAGGCATTACAATAAAGCTTCTTATTGCTCTTACTTTCATCAGAATTTTTGAATTTATTCTCAGGGATAAGGCTATCCTTGGAAATATGATGGAGTCAATGAAGGGGCTTTTTCGTAATAAAAAGGCAGTGGTCATCTCCATGCCACTTCTGATAGGAATGCTTCCATCTGTAGGCGGGGCCTATTTTTCAGCACCCATGGTGGATGAGGCTACCAGAGACCTGTCCATGACCCCTGAAGACAAGGCCTTTGCCAACTACTGGTTCAGGCATCCCTGGGAGTTTATACTGCCGCTATATCCGGGCATTATCCTTGCCTCTGTTCTGACCTCCATCGAGGTAAGAATATTTATAATCCTTAATCTATCCTATGCGATTGCGATGTTTCTTGTTGGCCTCTGGGGCCTCAGAGAGATCAGGGGAAGGCATAGCATGTTGGAAAGCGTTTCCAGAAAAGGACTCTGGAGTTTTCTACCTATTATTATCCTTCTCGGACTCGTTATAATATGGCACATGGAGCTCTATATCGCCCTTGTTGTCCTGGTCTTTATGTTAATAATTTATTTCAGGTATCCACCGGGAAAGACGGCTGAAGCCTTTAAATATGGTCTCTCATGGAATGTAGTCGTACTTATCATCGGGGTGATGTTTTTTAAAGAAGCACTTGAGGTCTCTGGTGCTGTGGGTAATATCAGCCGGTTCTTTTATGAGAATAATATCCCCTTAATGCCGATACTTTTTTTTCTACCATTCCTGACAGGCCTCCTGACAGGAATAACTGTTGGTTTTGTAGGTAGTACCTTTCCTCTGATAATGAACCTAACCGGGAGTGATCCCCATGCTTTTACCCTTGCCTTTGCATCAGGGATTATTGGTGTTCTCCTTTCACCTGTGCATGTATGTCTCATCCTCACAAAGGAATATTTCAAGGCTGATATGTGGGGTATCTACAAAAGGACCATACCTGCGGCAGGTGCTGTGCTAATAGTGGCCGTGCTAGAGTTTTTGGTGATATAATATCAACAATGCACGGTAGTAGTCCCCCTGCTATGCAGGGGGATTTTAATTGTCATTTACTGGACAACCACATTGACTGCCTTGGGTCCTTTTTGGCCTTCTTCGATATCGAAGCTAACTGTATCACCTTCGGCAAGGGTCTTAAATCCATTATCCTGGATGGAAGAATAGTGAACAAAAACATCGCCACCGTCTTCGCTTGCAATAAAGCCAAAACCCTTGGATTCATTGAACCACTTTACTGTTCCTTTAGCCATCTCTTTTACCTCCTTACTTATAAACTAAAGTCCCAAGCTTAACAAAAAAGGCCACAAAGCTAAAAGTCTTTGTGACCTCCCAATTGCAAAAACTTCCGAAACCTCAACCCTCAATATACATATTAGAGAATAATTTGTCAACCCTCCTTTATTTTTTTTTATTTTTCATAGTTTTGGACTTTTTCTACAGACCCTTAGGCTATATCGAGTCTTTTTGCGAGGGACAAATAATTTAATTGACACAATCTTTACTTCTGCTATAATTGTCTCAAAAATATAAATATAATATTTCAGCAACCATTAAGATTATGAAGATAGCTGTTTATCCAGGGACATTTGATCCTGTCACCAATGGACATATCGATATAATGAAGAGAGGGCTTAAGATATTTGATAGGCTTATCATTGCTGTTGCCCTTAACCCTAAAAAGAATCCGCTTTTTTCGATACAAGAGAGGGTAAACTTTGTAAAGCGAGCAACAGAGGGATGGGAGAATATCATAGTCGATTCCTTTGAGTGTCTCTTGATTAATTATGCAAGAGAACATAATGCAAAAGCTATCATTAAGGGGTTGCGGGCTGTATCAGATTTTGAGTTTGAGCTCCAGATGGGGTTGATGAATAGGACACTCGACAGTGCTATAGAGACGATCTTTATGCTGCCGAGTGAGGAGTATTCCTTTTTGAACTCAAGGATAATCAAGGAAGTGGCAACCCTTCACGGAAATATCTCTAGACTTGTACCGCCAGTGGTTGAACAAGGGCTAAAGGAGAAATTCGTCAAATAATGAAATTAGCAAAGAGAACTCAAAAGATCAAACCATCTATGACCCTTGCTATATCGGCAAAGGCGTCTGCCATGAGGGCCGAAGGGATAGATATCATAGGCTTTGGTGCAGGAGAACCTGATTTTGATACTCCTGAGAACATAAAGGAAGCAGCGGTAATATGCCTAAAGGAGGGATTTACAAAGTATACCCCTGTTGGTGGTATAGACACCCTAAAAGAGGCGATCATTACAAAGTTCAAGAGAGATAATGGGCTGGATTATAATAAATCTGAGATAATAGTCTCCTGTGGCGCAAAGCATAGTATATATAATGCAGCTCAGGTCCTTTTTGAGGAGGGGGATGAGGTTATAATCCCTGCCCCATACTGGGTATCATATCCTGATATTGTAGCCCTTTCAGGGGCTGAGCCAGTAATATTGGAGACATCACAAGAGAATGGTTTCAAACTGAGATTGGAAGATCTTAAACAATCTATTACATCAAGGACTAAGGGGATCATATTGAACAGCCCCTCAAATCCCACAGGGGGCGGATATACAAAGGAAGATATAGAGGAGATAGCTGCCATAGCTGTTGAGAGAGAAATATTTGTGATCTCTGATGAGATATATGAAAAGATCATATTTGATGGATTCAAACATATAAGCATCGCATCTCTAGGTGATGAAATAAAGGATCTCACAGTTGTTATAAATGGTGTGTCAAAGGCGTATTCGATGACAGGATGGCGGATAGGTTATACTGCAGCCAGTAAAGAGATTGTCTCGGCCATGACCAAGATACAGAGTCAGAGTACATCCAATCCTGTATCGATTTCACAGAAGGCTGCTGTGGAGGCCCTGAATGGACCTCAGGATGCTATTGTCATGATGGTAGAGGAGTTCAGAAAACGAAGAGACTATATCGTAGAGAGACTGAACTCCATAGAGGGCGTTTCATGTTTTAAACCCCTTGGTGCATTCTATGTCTTTCCCAATATATCTCAACTCTATGGAAGGAGGTATGGGGATAGGATCATTAAAGGATCCCTTGATATGGCGGATTACCTTATTCAGGAAGCAAAGGTCTCTATAGTACCTGGTATCGCCTTCGGGGCAGATGATTTTATGCGCCTCTCTTACGCTACATCTATGGAGAACATAAAGAAAGGGTTGGACAGGATTGAGGAGGAGATTAGTATTTAGTCGTTAGTATTTAGTTTTTTTTTTCAAGCAGAAAACGGCATACGAGTTAAAGGAATGTGACTGGAGTTCAGACGTGTGCTCTTCCGATCTAGAAACGCGCCGCCTCCATGTCATATTCGATCAGCCAGCCGTTATCGGCGATCATGGTGTCGCCATCGAACTCCCGCTCGCCCGAACAGGCGGGGCAATATACGGCGCTGACTATCTCCTCGGGGAATATCTCGTCCCGGAACATGAGGCTGGCGGAACTCCGGCCGCAATGGCAGCCTATGGCATGCTCCTCACACATGGCAGTCACTCCTTTCATGAGATCGGAAGAGCGGTGTGTAGGGAAAGAGTGTAAATCCCGTTGGTCGCCGTACCATTAAAAAAAAAAATATACTGTGTCAAC
>CAJVYE010000057.1 GCA_913009285.1 uncultured Nitrospirota bacterium
CATCTTTGGGCCCGAGGATATTTCTGTGCATCTTCTGGCAGTGTAACCGATGAGATGGTTAAAGCCTACATAGAAAAGCAGGATAAGCCTCCTGATGATGGTTTTAATGTTGATGAAGATGCATAGTGGCTTTAGTCGGCATTTAGCCGAGCACATCGGCTTTAGCCGCTAACTCTCGCCTTGAGGCGGTCAGCAAAAACCCGTGTGCTTGAGCACACGGTAGTTTAGTCACAGTATTACAGATATTTTTAAATTTTTCATCTCTCTTCTTTCTTGCACTGATATGTTTTTTCTATTGACTCATATTTATCCTCTTTTTCAAGCTCATGATATGATATTAACTTGCATGTTAACCTTTGTCAAGAGCCTTTTGCGAAGAGCCTAATCTCTATAATCATTAAAAAAAATGACCTTTTTTTACTGAGAATGACACAAAAATAGCAAAATTTTTTTTCTTCTATCAGGGTATCTACGAATGAGCAGGGCCATTTAAACTACTGATAATTTTCTTGTGTTCTCCTTCTTTATGTAGTTAAATAGAGACTTGAGTTGTTCCGTTTTAAAAAATCAGCATTAAAAGGACATTCGATGAGAACTAAAACTAATGGTTCTTCTCCTAATTTACCGTAGAAAATGGGAAAAGAGCCAAACTAAATAGTAGAGCAAAAAGCAAACAAGTCAATCCATCAGATTTTTTAGATAAGGGACGGGTCAGAAATAACTTGGCATTTTTCGCGTTCAGATTTAGGTCAGGTTTGCTCGATCTGAGGGAGCAAAACCGCAGTAATAGTAGTGCTATATCGAGGATTTTGCGAGTGAGGATCGATCAAAGATGGCCTGAAGATGAGATGCAAAAATGCCAAGTTATTTCTGATCCGTTCCTTAGAGGGGTTTTTAATGAAAGTACCTAGAATAACTATTTCATTATTAGTGGTGATGTTGTTCCTAACTGTGGCATGTACACGGGAAAAAGGAGCAAAGGAGTGGTTAGAGAAAGGGGATAGTTATTACTCAAAGGCGAAATATGACAAAGCTATAAAAAGCTATAGTAAGGCTATTGCTATTGATTTGAATTATGCCGAGGCCTATAACAAACGTGGAAATTCTTATTATCTGAAGGGTCAAGCTGACAGTGCAATAGCAGATTATAGTAGTGCTATTGCTATAATCCCTGATGATATAGAAGGTTACAACAAGCGTGGGATTGTTTATGGAAAAATAGGCGAATTAGACAATGCAATAGAGGATTTTAATATGACCATTGCTATCGATCCAAATTATGCCCAGGGCTATAACAATCGGGGGATTGTCTATAGGGAGAAAGGTCAACCTGATAGGGCAATCGAAGAATTTAATAAGGCAATTTCTATTGATCCGAATCATGATGGAGCTCACAATAATCGGGGCAATGTGTATGAGGATATAGGTGAACATGAGAATGCTATAGCGGATTATAGTAAGGCCATTGCCATAAACTCGAATAATGTAGAAGCTTACTACAACAGAGGTAATATATATTTCTTGTTAAATAATATAGATGAGGCAATTTCTGATTTAGAAAAGGCTTGCAAAATGAAGCTTAATCTAGGATGCATTAGGCTTGAGGAGATTTCTGAGGCAGGGAAACAATAATCACTATATCTTTCGAGCCCTTCTGAATCCATTGAGTGAGTTTTCTATGGTTTCATCAGATACACAATAAGATATTCTAAAGTAACCAGGTTTGCCAAATCCACTTCCTGGCACAGTAAGTATATTTTCTTCCTTGAGTCTTCTTACAAATCTTATATCATCCTCAATCGGTGATCTCGGGAAGATATAGAATGCCCCTTCTGGCTTTGTAACATCATAGCCCATATTAGTCAAATTGTTATATAACATGTCCCTCTTCCTCTGATAAGAAGCAATATCTACAGAGTCTTGTTGGAGTTCCTTTACTACTCGCTGCATCAGTGCCGGGGCATTTACAAAGCCAAGGGTACGATTGCAGAAGATCATTCCTTCTACCAGTCTTTTTGCATCTGAGCACTCCGGATTTATAGCAATATAACCTATCCTTTCCCCTGGTATTGCAAGATCCTTAGAGTGAGAGTAGACAATAATGCTGTTTTTATATATCTCAAATATATCAGGGAATTTCACATCATCGTAGATGATTTTTTTATACGTGTCATCTGATATAAGATAGATGTCTATATTAAGCTCTCTTTCCTTTTTCTCCAGAAAACGACCTAATGCTTGGAGGGTATCTTTGTCATACACCTTGCCAGTAGGATTATTCGGAGAGTTTATTATTACACTCTTAGTCTTACCATTTATCGACTCCTCCAACTTACCCAGATCTATATTAAAATCACTCCCTGTCTCTACAATCCTGCATCCCCCAGCATGGTTATCAATATAAAAGATATATTCAACAAAGTAGGGTGAGAAAATAATAACTTCATCCCCGGGATTAAGTATACTCTTTAGTACTACATTTAATCCACCTGCAGCACCGCAGGTCATGATTATATTATCAACCGGGATATCTAAGCCACTCTCATCAGATATAGTCTTTGCCACGACCTCCCTACTCTCATAGAACCCTGCATTTGGCATGTAGCGGTGCATCCCTTTAGAGGTGTTACTAACCGCCTTATACAGCTCCTGCTTAAATCTATCAGGTGGCTCTACAACCGGATTACCCAGGGTAAAATCAAAGACATTTTCTTCCCCTATACTCGCTTTTAGGGCAGCGCCTTCCTCAAACATCTTCCTGATCCATGAGGACCTTTCAATAAAACCTTCTATCTTTTTAGCAATAGCCATAAGAGAACATATCGAAATTTCTATAACCTAATTTCGTAAGCGTTCACAGAACACTGAAATTTGAAATTGGAAATTAGGTAATAGTTCAGCCATAATTTTAATCCTTAAAAAGCATAATACGTTACCACGGATATTCACGGAATATTCGTGGTGAATTATTACGATAACACAAATTTCCAATTTCTAATTTCCAATTTCAAACCGTGAACGGTTACGAAAATTAAAATAACGGGGATATAGATTTATGGGTAAGATATATAAAATAGGAGTAATTCCAGGTGATGGGACAGGACCTGAGGTAGTTAATGAGGGACTAAAGGTACTTAAATCTGCCTCTAAAAAGGGGGGATTTGGGTTAGATCTGACAACCTATGATTTTGGAGGTGAGAGGTATCTCCGTACAGGAGAGATCCTTCCTGACTCAGCGATAGAGGAATTAAGAGAGATGGACGCCATCTATCTGGGTGCAATAGGACATCCGGATGTAAAGGCCGGTATTTTAGAGAAGGGGATACTTCTGAATCTCAGGTTCTCTCTTGATCAATACATAAACCTCAGACCGGTCAAGTTATATCCAGGGGTAGATACACCATTAAAGGATAAAGGGCCTGACGATATTGATTTTGTAGTTGTAAGGGAGAATACAGAGGGGTTGTATACAGGGGCTGGTGGATTTCTGAAAAAGGGGACATCCGACGAGGTAGCAATTCAGGAGTCTATCAATACCAGAAAGGGTGTTGAGAGGTGTATAAGATATGCATTTGAGTTTTGCAGGAAGAGGAATAAGAGGAAAAAACTCACCCTTTGTGGTAAGACAAATGTCTTGACATATGCCTTTGATCTCTGGGAAAGGACATTTAAAGAGGTATCAAGAGAATATTCCGATATAGAAACCGATTACGCCCATGTGGATGCCACCTGTATGTGGATGGTTAAAAACCCTGAATGGTTTGATGTGATTGTAACAGATAATATGTTCGGTGATATCATTACAGATCTCGGGGCTATGATTCAGGGGGGGATGGGTATTGCTGCCGGAGGAAATATAAATCCAGAATCTACCTCAATGTTTGAACCGATTGGTGGATCAGCCCCAAAATATACAGGAAAGAACATAATAAATCCCTTAGCTGCGATCTCTGCTGCCCAGATGATGTTAGAGTACCTTGGTGAGTCAAAAGAGGCCTCTATTATTGAAAAGGGTATTATACAGGTTATATCCAAAGATATAAAGAGCCTCTCAGCCGGAAAAATGGGGCGTAGTACTACAGAGATAGGCGACCTCGTGGCTAAGTATGTTGAAGAGGATGGATAATGTCTGGTAGTAATAAGAAGACGTATTCTGTTGCTGTTGTGGGGGCAACAGGTGCGGTCGGAAATGAGATGATCTCGATACTGGAGGAGAGAAAATTTCCTGTAAAAGAGGTAAGGTTACTTGCCTCTGATAGATCAGATGGAAAGAAGCTGGAGTTTAGCGAAAAGAATATAACCGTAAAAAAGACAGATAGCAGCTCCTTCAATGAAATAGATATCGCTCTCTTCTCTGCAGGTGCTAGTAGGAGTAAAGAATTTGCACCGTTAGCGGTAAGATCCGGGGCAATAGTAATCGATAATAGCAGTGCATTCAGGATGGACCCTGATGTGCCCTTAGTGGTACCAGAGGTTAATCCTCATGCAATAGCCAGACATAAAGGGATAATTGCAAATCCTAACTGTTCTACTATCCAAATGGTGGTGGTGCTTAAACCTATCCATGATGCTGTCAGGATAAAGAGGATCGTTGTCTCTACCTATCAAGCGGTATCAGGGACAGGTAAAGAGGCAATAGAGGAGTTATCACAGCAGACAAGAGATCTCTTTAATTATAGAGAGGTTAAACATCAGGTATATCCTCACCAGATTTCCTTTAACTGTCTTCCTCAGATAGACATCTTTGAGGAGAATCATTATACCAAAGAAGAGATGAAGATGATCAATGAGACAAAAAAGATTATAGAGGATGATACTATTGCTATTACAGCGACAGCGGTGAGGGTGCCTGTCTTTTATGGTCATTCTGAATCTGTTAATATCGAGACAGAGAAGAAGTTGACAGCAGATGAGGCAAGAGAATTGTTATCAGATGCCCCTGGTGTGAAGCTTATAGATAACATCGATGCATTAGAATATCCGTTAGCTATAAAGGCAGCCGGTAGGGATGAGGTCTTTGTAGGGAGGATCAGGGAGGATGAGTCGATAGAGAAGGGACTTAACCTCTGGATAGTATCGGATAATATCCGGAAAGGGGCAGCACTAAATGCTATTCAGATAGCTGAAATTTTAATTGGTGTCTGAACGAAAACAACCCTTCTCCTCTTCTCCCACTTCCCAAAATTTTCACGCGCCTTGTCCCAGCCCTGGGGCAGTTTTGGTTCAGACACTAGCTTTCGGTCAGACACTAATTAGCTTAATGAGATGAAACAATTGGAATTGCTTGACATAGAAAAACTATTCCTTGCTGATAGATTGAAGACCTTTTTAAAGGGGAAGAGGGATTTATTAATGGAGAGAGGTAGTTATGCCACGGATGTTAATCATATAAGGATAGGATTCAATGATATAATTGATAATAGTAAAGATCTCTACCCATCACTCTCTGAACGAGTAAGATCAGAGGCTATCCTGAATCATATAAAACTTCTCCTCATCCTTTCCAACCAAAAGATGATTGATGACTTTTATCTTAGATTGGTGGAAGAAGATGTCTTGAAGATGACTATAAAGGATGACACCCCTCTCTCAAAGATTATTCATCCTGTTGTGTTTGGCGCTATTCCATATGGTAAGGAGTTAAAGTATGATAGGATGGTGGTTGATATCTCCTCCTTAAGATCGCTTAGAGAGCAGAAAGAAAAGGAACACACAGAGATTAAGCCGAGATCCTTCGATCTGCATAATAAGCTAAATACCTTAAATAAAAGGTTTGGAGAATACACAGAGTGTATGTTTGAAAGATCCATATTAGGAGAGAAAGAGAGATGTGGGGATAGATTTGATAAGGTCAAAACAGATTATAGCAGATTGAGGTCTATCCTCTTAGGTAAGATAAAAGGTTTATATAACAGGAAGGCTACCATATCTGAAGAGATAGACTACATAAAGGAGATTGAGAGATTATACGACTATAGTGAGAGATTTTTGGGTGATAGATTGAGGGAGGTTAAAAAGGAAATAGAGCATTATAGAGGGGAGGTCAAAAGATTTAACGATAATAAGGATAAGATTGCCATTATGAATGCAGAATCCCTTAATAATGTAAAAAAAATCGATATGTCTAACTCGAGATTAAATATCCTTAGTTCTGAATTAGAGAGTTATGAGGAGGCAAATACAGATCTTTCAGAGCGTAGCAGCAGGCTTAAAACGAGGACCATAGAAAGCAGAGAGGAACATTCCGGAATAGAGAGATATATTGATAATGATCTTAAACAGCCATCAGACTATTCAATGCTCAAGAATGACCTATTAACAAAGAGAAAACTTCTGTATGAGGATAAGAATGATATTGCACTATTTTTGAAGGAGTTTAATCACTTAAAGGACTCACAGGAGGAGCTGTTACTGGAATTGGAGGAGGAGGAAAAGAATAGGGATATATTGATCAATGAACATATTGCCAGTATAGAGACGATAGAAGGATATATTGCAAAACTAGAAGATGAGGCGGTTGCCGTTAATTCCTCTATGAACGACATAAGGATAAAATTATCCATGGTTTTAGAGATGCTTGACCCCTCCTGTGTGGATGGATTTGAGATCGGAAGAGCACACGTCTGAACTCCAGTCACATTCCTTTAT
>CAJVYE010000058.1 GCA_913009285.1 uncultured Nitrospirota bacterium
GCTATATGAGAGTAGAGTTGAAATTTTGTAAGATTATTATTTTTGTTATTTTTTTTTTATTGTTTTTTTTTTTTTTTTTTTTCAAGCAGAAGACGGCATACGAGATAAAGGAATGTGACTGGAGTTCAGACGTGTGCTCTTCCGATCTTTATCAGATGTGGAATTTGAATTCTGATTTTCGCATGTCATCTTCAGCCAAATCTGAACGCGAAAAATGTGAAGTTATCTTTGAGCGAGTCCTAAGAGACGGGTATTTTCAGGTGCAACACATAGCATATATCGGTATCGGATCAAATATTGGGAATGCCTATTCTAATTGTTTAAGGGTGATTGAGGAATTGAAGAGGTCTGGAGAAAATAGAATAGTAGCAGAATCCTCCCTTTACAAAACCGAACCAATAGGATATAATAACCAACAATGGTTTATAAACTGTGTTGTGGAGTTAGAAACACAACTGAGTGTTAAAGATCTATTTTTATTGTTAAAGGATACAGAGATTCGCCTAGGAAGGACAAAAGGACCAAGATGGGGACCAAGGAAGATAGACCTCGATTTACTCTTATATAACAATCAGTTTATTAATGATACTGATTTAAAGGTACCCCATCCAGAGATTCAGAAGAGGAGATTTGTTTTGGTCCCTCTATCAGAGATTGCACCTAATCTTATTCATCCTGTGATTGGAGAATCTATTAAGGATCTATTAGATAATGTGGGGGATACTCAGAGGGTAGAAATAATCAAAACAGAAGACAAAGGATAGCGATTATATATTTGACAGAGATAGGATATGTGCCTATAATTAATATAAATAGTACAAAAAATTGTATGATTAAAAAATATATCCTCTCATAGATAGGGGAATAAATAATATATACCGCTTGGATCCAGAAGATGGACCGAGACGGAAGGATATGAAAAAAATGGGATCTTGCCTTTTTTTTGAATAAAAATAGCAAGCAAGGTTCTTCAGAATTAAGCTTAGTTATTAAAAGCCTTCCGTATATGGTCCGGGAGGCTTTTTTTATTTACTATTTTCAAAGGAGGATATTTTGTGATGGAAAAGAAAAAGATAACTACTCTTGATATCCAGAAGATGAAGAAAGAGAAGAGAAAGATAACTGCCCTGACAGCCTATGATTATCCATTTGCAAAGATCTTGGATAAGACAGAGATCGATATCATTCTCGTGGGTGACACAGTCGGTATGGTTGTGCTGGGATACAAAAATACTCTTCCTGTAACAATGGAAGATATGATCCATCATATCCGTGCTGTTAAACGGGGTGTATCAAGGGCCTTGATAGTAGGAGATATGCCGTTTATGTCTTATCAGGTCTCTGTTGAGGAGTCATTAAGAAATGCGGGTCGTCTTGTACAGGAGGGTGGTGCTGAGGGAGTAAAGATAGAGGGGGGGATTGCTATGAGGGATAGGATAAGGGCAATTGTAGATATTGGTATTCCTGTAATGGGGCATGTAGGGTTGACTCCTCAATCTGTACATAGATTTGGAGGTTATCGTGTACAGGGGAAGGATTATCTGAATGCAAGGAAGATACTCTCTGATGCAAAGGCTGTAGAGGATGCTGGAGCATTCTCAATTGTATTGGAGGGGATCCCTGCTGAACTAGGGAAGAGGATCTCAGAGGCGTTGGCAATACCTACAATAGGTATAGGAGCAGGACCACATTGTAATGGACAGATACTGGTGATCCATGATCTGCTTGGCCTTCCCGGGGATTTCAATCCAAAATATATAAAAAGATATGCTGACATCGGCGAGTCTATTACAGATGCAGTGAGAAATTATATAGACGAGGTAAGGGAAGAGAAATTCCCTTCAGAAGAGCATAGTTATCACGTTGAAAAAAAGAAGCATCTAGGGTCGGCTTGAATTTGATTTTCCATTTTAAGAAAGGGGGACGAAATTCTTTGGAGTGACAGACGGTGAAATTAAGTCGTCAATCGAAAATCGAAAATTGCGTGAGGGTTTATAGTATTGAGGATAGTAGAATCTATTCATGAAATGAGGGATATAACTAAGAGGGCAAGAATTGAAGGGAAGATCATAGGTTTTGTCCCCACAATGGGTTCTTTTCATGAGGGACATCTGAGCCTTATGAAGAGAGGTATAGAAGAGGTTGACCTCCTGGTCATCAGTATATTTGTTAATCCCACACAGTTTGGTCAGGGAGAAGACTACGATAGATATCCGAGGAATATAGATGAGGATAACAAGAAGGCATCAGAGCTGGGGGTTGACATAATATTTTATCCCAACGTGGAAGAGATCTATCCTGATAATTACCATACCTTTGTAACGGTTGAGAAGATTAACAATAAGTTGTGTGGTGCATCTCGACCAGGCTTTTTCAAAGGTGTAGCTACAGTAGTTACA
This sequence comes from uncultured Nitrospirota bacterium, assembly GCA_913009285.1. Lineage (GTDB taxonomy): Bacteria > Nitrospinota > Nitrospinia > SZUA-224 > SZUA-224 > SZUA-224. The sequence goes on from CAJVYE010000058.1 coordinate 2,400, forward strand.
AAATTATTTAATATAGTTAGACCCCACAAGGCATACTTTGGGGAAAAGGATTATCAACAATTGGTAGTTATAAGGAGGATAGAGAAAGACCTCAATATGGATATTAAGATTGTCGGCATGCCCATAATAAGGGAGAGCGATGGTCTTGCCATGAGCTCGAGAAATCTCTACCTCACAGATAAAGAGAGGATCTCAGCCCTCTCTCTGAGCCGATCTCTTAATAAGGCAAAAAAGATGGTGCATAGTGGGGAGAGATCAGCTGAGAGGATAATAAGTGAGATGAGATCGATAATAGAATCCGAGAGATTTACTGAAATCGATTACATTGCTGTTTGCGATCCAGAAGAGTTTGATGATGTGGATGAAATAAAAAAAAGAACACTTATTGCATTAGCGGTTATGATAGGCAAGGCGCGTCTGATCGATAACTGTATAGTGGAGGTGAAATAGTAATGCAAAGGATAATGTTACGGGCAAAGATACACAGAGCAAAGGTCACCAGAGCCAATATTGAGTATGAGGGGAGTATAGAGATAGATGAAGACCTATTGGATGCATCAGGCATGCTTCCCTTTGAGCAGGCACAGATTTACAATATAGATAATGGAAACAGATTCGAGACATACATCATAAAAGGAAAAAAGGAATCAGGGATAATATCTGTTAACGGTGCAGCGGCCAGACTTGTTACTATTGGAGATAATCTAATAATCGCCTCTTATGCTATTATGAACGAAGAAGAGGCCAGAAATTTAAAGAGCAAGATAATCAGGCTAGGGCCGGATAATAAGATACTATATTAAAAGATAGGCGTTAGTATTCAGCTATTCACTAACACCTATTCAATAAGGAACGGGTCAGAAATGCCAAGTTATTTCTGACCCGTCCCTTATATCCCAAAGATGAGACGCGAAAATTTGAAGTTATTTTTGCGCAAGCCCAAATTGATTTTGAATTTGCAATTTATCCTGTTCTAGATATTTCTCTATCTTCTTTCTATCAAACTCAATAATCTCCGGGAAGAATATAGCTACATTATAATCTTTAACATTCTTGTTGTTAATCTCAGGTTCGGTTCTAACAACTATCCCTTCTAATGAAATCTTTTCAACCACGATAACCCTTTTACTCTTTTTGATGGGCAAAGAGAGATTGACAATTACCTTTGTCATGGGGGCAATAAATCTATTTACCTTACAATAAACACCGGAGCAGCTAAAATTATCTATTCTTGTCTTTTCCACATTCCCGTGAACTCTTAAGGGAAATTCAGCCAACTCCACCTCAAGTTCAACAGGAAACCTTGGATGACCTCGCCTATCTATCTTACGATTCTTCGATCTATTCTGACTCATATTTATTACTCTCCTTCAAATCTGTAATAAACCGTCTTATATCCCTTTTATCCTTTTCGATACCCTTGATCAATCTCTTTATCTTTATATCAGGGAATAGTTTATTTATATCCAGATCAGTATCCGGGAACAAAGTATTTAAATCAATATCTTTATCAACCACTTCCTCGGATGATATCTCTTTTTTTTCCTCTTTTTCCATCCTTGTCTCTCCTCTATTTATACTAAAGTATAATCAACTATTTATAATAATACTATATTGTCACTTTTTCAACTATTTTCATTTTTTTTTAATTATTTATTGACATAGATGAGGATTTAAGTAAAATAGTTTTTATTAAAGGAATGTTAACGGACACATTGATCAATCTTTGGCTTCGAGAAAAGGTGGTGGTAAAAATAGTCAATTAAATTTTCAGAAATAAGTTTTTTAAACAAGGGTTTTTGTGTTTAATAATGCTTTCATTATGAAGTCAGAATCACTATCTTGCTTCTATATACAAAAGTAGCATTATTGGACATAGGAGAGACGAAGAAGAAAAAGGAGGTTAGTTAGAATGCAAGGTTGTAAACTCTATATAGGAAATCTTAGTTATGCTGTAACTAATGAGCAGCTGGAAGAATTGTTTTCTAATTATGGGGAAGTCAGACAAGTCAACATAATTGAAAGTAAAGGTTTTGGATTTGTTGAAATGTCTAACCAATCAGAAGCTGAAAAAGCAAAAGAAGCATTGAACGGATCTGAGTTTAAAGGACGTACCCTGAAAGTAGACGAAGCTAGACCACCTAAAAGTAGACAAAGTAAAGGTTATCGAAGATATTAGAATAATTTTGCTTATCGTTTACAGAAAGGAAAGCAAGACTTTCCTTTCTGTAAACTTCCACCATGGCCATTATGGGCATACTAGATTCACATCAGGATCTACTGTCTTTCTCAGCACTAAAACGGCATCATCTATATGAATCTCACCATCACATGTTACATCATCTACTGGATTTACATTATTTATAGGAAGTTTTACCACATACCTTAGATACATCAAGGCATCATTTACATGAATCTCACCATCGCCATCAAGATCTCCAACGACATAGGATGATGTTGTTGTTGTAAAACTGTACTCAGAACTATCTGCAGAGTTGCCGATAGCATCTGCACTACTCACAATATAGTAGTAGGTAGTTGAAGGGGCTAATCCTGTAAGCAATATACTATGTGATGTAACTAAATCTGTATTACCCTCTGAATATAGGTAATCGTTCTGAACCGTACCATACATAACCAGACTATCTGAGGGCTCATCTGTATCCCATGTTATCACTGCTGAATCTCCTGTTGCTGTGCTCTGGACATTGGTTATTACCGGAGGGGTAGTATCATCTATTATTATAAATCTAACAGCATCTGCAGCTACCCAGGAGTCAGCATTATCAGATAGGGTTATATTCTCTGTATCATTATTTTCAAAATAATAGGTCCCTAAACTCACCCATTTACCACCATCTACACTCTGATCCACTATCACTGTATCAGATACTCCAGCATGGTTGATCGTAAATGGTGCATTGGTAGCAAATAAGGAATCAATCGGATACCATATAGATACCTCATAGTTACCAGCACCAGTGACCAGTTCAGGTTCCCATACAGCTTTTGCAGTACCTGTACCAGGATCCTTCCAGCGGAAATTTGGACCATAGAAATTAGAATTTGGACTTACACTTCTCTTCCATACCTCTGGAATTACATCTGGTGTTACAGTAAATTCAGTCTGAGCATTATCAACAATACCATCCTGTGTCCATGCAATAAGATATAGCGCTGCCGGGAGATTTTCTAAAAATGTGGGGATTATCTCGTTTTCTGGGAGTACAAAACCTGGTGCACCAACGGGTCTCAGTTCGATGGTATAACTAAAGACCCCTTTACTATATGTCCAGTCATCGGTCGTCCCACTGGTAATATATAGAGAACTCCCGGGCTCAGGTTGGTAAAACTTGTTATTCACTGCCTGGATCAAATTAGACATCTTCCACGCCATACTTGCCAATCCTGGCTCATGAGCAGCAGGGGCAAAGGTGTTACCCCAGGGATATAGTATCAACTGACTGTAACTATGATAGGTTATCATTATTTTAAAGTCATGTGTTAAGAAAAGAGCACGGATAGCCTGGGTTTCAGGTTCTGAGAATGGACCGGTTCCGTGATATATATCTGATGAGGGAAGGGGACTGGAGCCAGGACCTCCCCATCCGTAACCATAGTTCCTGTTTAGGTCTACCCCGAATGTCCCACCACCATTATTTCTCCTGTTCTTCCTCCAGAGGCGATTAGTGGTTACACTATATTCATGACCATCAGGATTCACCATCGGCACAATCCATATCTGACCATTATCCACATAAGACTTAACCTGTGGATCAGTATCATAATTAGTCACCAGATAGATGGCCAGACCTAGTGGTACTTCTACTGCTATCCATTCACGTGCATGATGGCAGCCTAAAAAGAGCGTTTCAGGTTCATCCTCTTCCTCTGCAACATTATCACTGATCTTGATAGCTATAATGTCACGGTTCGCAATCCCTACACTCTTTTCCCATGCATCCCCTATGTCGTAGACCTTGGCAATATCAGGATGGTCAGTCTCAAGTTTACGAAGTTCGGTAAGCATTTCATCGTAGGAATGGTATAAACCTGGTAATATAACCTCTGCGGCTGGCCCTCCAAGGGAAGCTATAGATCGGAAGAGCACACGTCTGAACTCCAGTCACATTCCTTTATCTCGTATGCCGTCTTCTGCTTGCAAAAAAAAATTCTTTCTCTTCTTTTT
>CAJVYE010000059.1 GCA_913009285.1 uncultured Nitrospirota bacterium
GTAGAGTAATAGTCATTTAGCGTGCAAGTCGCAAGCCCGCGGCTCTTCCGATCTGGTTTGTGATTTTTTTTTTTAATGCTACGGCGACCACCGAGATCTACACTCTTTCCCTACACGACGCTCTTCCGATCTCCTCATTTTCATAAATGGCGTCATGGCCTTAACAGATTCTGGAATTAAGGGGTCTGCTTGTAAAAATCCTAAATAATTTATCTCAAGATCAAGAAACCTTTTTGCTACCAGATTTAACCCCTGAGCACTATTCTGTTCCCCTTTATTTTTAAGCATATTCATGATTATGCTGGGCCGATAATCATTGAGTGTCTTTTTAAAAATTTCGTGGGATGTTTTATCGACATCATAGATACATTGGGAAAGTTCGTTTATTGTCTCAACCCTTTTACCATTTTTCGGGTTGGTAGCATAAGTGATAAGTTCCTTTAGTTGCGGATTGTGGCTAAATGTTCTGCTTAGTTTACGGTAGATGGCACTTTTTAAAAAGCCATATACATTTTGAATGCTGGTTGGTTCAGGGCAGGCAATAACAATCTTTTCATCTGCAGCATTAAAGAAATCAAGGACATTATACGATGATCCTGCACCTAGATCCACGATAATGTAATCGGCCTTGAGGTTTTTAAAACAATTGATAATCTTGATTTTTTGTAAGAAATAGGGGTTTGCTGCTCCTAATACACCATTCGCACCACTAATCAGATTGAGACCTTCAATACTGGTAGGCATGATTACTTCATCAATTTTACAAATATTATTTAAGTAATCATTGAGATTATGTTTAACATATTTTATACTAAGGAGAGTATGCAGATTTGCTCCTCCTAAATCAGAATCTACTACTATTACCTCCTTTCCCATTTTTGCCAGTCCTACACCCAGATTAGCTGTAAAAAGGGTCTTTCCAATTCCTCCCTTTCCACCGCCAATAGCCCAAACCTTCCTAGAATTTTTGGATAAATTATGCTTTCCCATTTTTCTCACCTCAGTGAAATGTTAATGTTAAAAACATAACTAAAAGAGTCCTTTATCCAAAATAAAATCCCCCCTTTCACTATAAATAAATGAAATATATCACTATAAAACATTAAAAACAAGCAATTGTTTTCCGATTTTGTTGTCCCCTTTTGGCTGACCCCTTATATCAAAAACCACCATGCCAGCTTCAAATATAGCAGAATCGAAAAGATGTCTATCAGGCTTGTAATAAGTGGCCCTGACATCAAGGCAGGATCAAGACCGATTCTCTTGAATAGAATGGGTAAAATAGCCCCTGCAGTTTTTGCAATGATAATTGTAAATAGCATTGAAAACCCAACAATCATTCCAAGTGTCGGATCCTGGTTTAGGAGTAATGCCCTACCTGCCGCAAGGATTCCCAGTAACAGCCCTACCAATATCCCGATCAAAAACTCCTTTTTAATAATACTCCAGAGATCTTGAGTGTTCAGCTCGCCGGTAGCCATCCCTCTGATAATTACGGTTGAGGTTTGACAACCGGCATTTCCTCCGGAGTCACATAGAAGTGGCAGAAAGAAGGTTAGTGCTACAACCGAATGGAGTACGTCTGCGAATTGCTCCATTACCATTCCTGAGATAAAACCTGCAGCGACCAGTACCAGAAGCCAGACTATCCTCTGGCGGGCAAGATTGAATATTGAGGCGGTTTTGTAGTCCAGTGGAGAACCAGCCGCACCCATGTGATAGATGTCTTCTGTTGCCTCTTCATTCAGGACATCAACCACATCATCGACGGTGACGATTCCAACAAGGCGCTTATCCTGATCAATAACAGGGATTGCCAGGAAATCGTATTTAGCGATCATGGCAGCTACCTTTTCCACATCATCGTCAAGGTTTACAGAGACCACATCCTTGTGCATAATTTCTGATATACGGGCATAAGAGCGGCTGAGAATAAGATCCTTTAAAGAGAGAAGCCCTATCAACTGTCTATTACCATTGGTAATATAAATATAGTATATAGTTTCGCTTGCCGGTGCCACCGCCTTTAGCTTCTGGAGCGCTTCAGCACAAGTGAGTTCGGCCTCTACCGATGCATAGTCGGTGGTCATTACTGAACCGGTAGTTCCTTCTTTATATGTAACAAGCTTTCTGATGTCCTCACGTTCTGCATTGGCAATAAGGGGGAGAAGTACCTCAACTACATCCTCTGTTAGCTCCTTAACCAGGTCTGCCCGGTCATCTGGATTCATTTCCTCGATGATCTTTGCAATCTCCTTCCTATCCCCTTCTGTAATTGTCTCAACCTGCCTTTCAACAGAAAAGAATTTGAATATTTCTGATGCCTTGCGTGGATCAAGAATTGCAAATATACGCTGTAATTCATGGATGCTGAGTCCAGAAAGGAGTTCTGCAACCTCAACTGGATGTAGGTCAGTACAGAAACTCTTGATCGGCTCTATATCGTTTTTATTAAGTAGTTCTCTGATCTCTGGGATTATGATTGTATTTCTCATAGATAACTCCTCATTATAACAACGTAGCATGAGCATTCAGAGGAGATATACATTGAGAAGATTGTGGCCTGGAACAAAAGGCAGGAAAAATCAGGGGGTATATATTATCTCTTACATAGACACCCTCCTATCCTGCCTGCAGTCCCTTTTTGTTCTCTTCTTGAATCTCCCCGGCAGCTTGCTTTGTTTGTTACTATAAGTTTTGTCTGATTTATAGTACTACTAGGATCGTCTTCCATTCCATCGTATCTCCAATAATTCTAATCAAAAAGATCCCCCCTACCTGAGGGGATTCAAAGGAATCATACTTTATATATTTGACTATTCATTATAAACAGATTCAACACTATAGATCAACAAAAAAATTATAAATGAAAATATACAAGATATGCGGCTGACTGTATATGGTGCAAAAATCATCCTATAAGGGTCTCTTATATGGTAAAATATCTACAAAGACTTATATTTAATATAGAAATTGTTAGTGGTTAGTTGATAGTCGTCCGTAGGAATACAGATGAAGAGAAGAAATATGACAGTAGACGATGATGATGATAGTCGATTGTTGCCTATTTCCCATTGCCTGGAAATACAGGCTGACTATAGACAATGAACCACGGCCACTAACCGATTTTTTCGATGGACAACTGACAACTATCAACGAACATTACCCAAATTTTAAGATGTCTGGTTTTTGCTTATGATCACCAAAGAGAAGTTAGGGATACATTTAAAAAACTATATGAGGACTGCAAAGGTCCTAAGGGTCCTGGAGAAGCTCTCAAAGGTCAATATAAAACTCCACAACCTCAAAGATCAGATTGAGAGAGGGGATGTCTTTATCTTTAATCACTTTGCCAGGTTTGAGACCTTTATCCCTCAGTACCTTTTCTACAAGGAAGCAAAAGTCCTCTGTCACTCCATCGCAACCTCGGAATTATTTGATGGTAGTACCTTAGGGAATTTTCTCCTCAATATAGGGGCTGTACCAAATAATTACCGTTTCATCATTGACTATCTGGCTCAGGAGGCAAATCGTGGTATAAAGATCATCATATTTCCCGAAGGGCTTATGGTTAAGGATAAAAGTGTTCTAGATCATAAGAGAAGATTGGGTGTCTACACAAGAGATAAGAAAAAAAGGAAGGAACCACGTACAGGGGCTGCAGTTATTGCACTGAAGGCTCAGACCCAAAGAGACCTCTTCAGACTGGCTGAGAGGCGAAAAGATACAGAGAGAAAAGATAAATATTCTATGCATCTTTCTTCAATAAGGAAAATATCTCCTCATGATATGTCAGTGACCCCAGTGGGAATAGTTCCCTCAAATATCACCTTCTATCCAATCAGGGTATCTGAAAACCTCCTCAGCAGCATTGGCGAGAGATTTTCCAAGAAGAGCAAGAGATTGGCAGAGGAGCTCTTCATCGAGGGAAATATACTTCTAAAGGATACTGATATGGATATTTATATGGGAGAGCCTATCTTTGTAAAAGATTACTGTGGCATATTCGATAGATTCCTCCTTGAACTCATCTATCGTTTTGATGTAAAGATAGGAAAGGATGGGCGAGGTCAGAATAAACCTATACAGCAGATGATACGTAAGGCATATAATAATCGTATCCGTACGCTAGCAGGGAGGATTCGTAACGATTATATGTTCAGGTTGTACTCACTTATAACTGTTAACCTCTCTCATCTGGCATCCGAGATGATACATTATCTCTTTAAGGATAAGGGAATAGGCCGTATAAAGAGGGAATTTTTCTCAAGGGCACTCTATCTCAGTATCAAGGAGCTTCATAAAAAACCTAATATATTTTTACACAGGAATCTACGTAACCCTCTATCCTATGGCCTCCTCCTCTCTAATAAGGATAAATCCCTTGAGGACTTCATGGAAATGGCTGAGAAGGAGGGATTGATAAAGAGAGATAACGATGAATACGAATTTTTGCCAAAGCTTTTGGAGGAATGCGATTTTCATCAAATACGGCTGGAGAATACAATAAGGGTTCGTTACAATGAGATTCGTCCTGTCGAGGCGGTTGAGAGGACAGTACAGAAGGTAATAGAGAACTATGATAGTTATTCTGAAGAAGATATGGGTTCATACCTCTTTGACGATGATATCAGGACATTTCACCTGGATCTTAAAAGGTTTTCTAAACCTGAGTACGACGATATAAACAAGCTGGAAGAAAGCAAAGATAAGGATAGAGAACCTTTTTTCCTGAGACCTGATTCAGGTAGAACCCTATTGCGCCAGGACAGGGCGAAGGCAAAAGGGATAGGGGTCCTCCTTATACATGGCTATGCGGCATCGCCTCCTGAAGTAAGACCCCTTGGGGAGTTCCTTTATAAAAACGGCCTTACTGTTTACGGGGTAAGATTGAAGGGACATGGTACTTCACCATACGATCTTGCACAGCAGACATGGCAGGAGTGGTACAGCTCTGTTCTCCTGGGTTATGATATATTATGCAAATACTGCGATATTATATTTGTTGCTGGATTTTCTATGGGGGGAGGACTGGCACTGAACTTGGCAGCAGACAAGGGTGAGTCGATCAGAGGGGTGATTTCGATCTCTGCACCTATTATTATAAAAGATAAAAGCATTGTCTTGGTACCTTTTGTCGACAATATCAATAAACTCCTGAAGCGTTTCCCATATATAGAGGGGATAAAAAACTTTATAAAGGGAAATCCAGAGAATCCCCATATTAATTATATGTATATGCCCATAAGCAGTCTTAGTGAGCTAAGAAAATTCATCGAGTATCTGAAATCACAGCTCGTGAATATCTATCAACCCACGCTTGTAATCCAGGGAAAGGGAGATTCTACAGTCGATCCTAAGAGTGCAGTAGCGATAATGGAATCTATATTCTCTAAGAAGAAGGAGCTTTATGAGGTCGATTCTGATGGGCATGTTATTATTATGGAGAATAATACTGATATTTATAACAGAATAATTCAGTTCATAAAAAACCTTTGCAGAAAGGAAGATGGAGTCTCATAAACACGTCGGCCTCCTCATTCGGTGGCCCTACCTACATGATTGGTAAAGCAAGAAATCCCATTCTCATCATCGCATCAAAGATCATGAAGGAGTTTTGTAATTCTGGATCATACTGCACCTCTAAAAACCGCTTTTTGGGATTCAGATGGATGACCTTTTCGATACCGTCCAATGTTTCCAGATAGGTTCGCACTTCATCTGCAACAGAATTATTTGTCATATCCTTGACATAAAGAATAAGTCGTATCATTTTTTTTCCCTCTTTAAACGAATAGATTGATGGTGGATTTTCCTGCGTATTCCATATAGGTAGCAGCCCCAGCAAACTCAATTCCGTCGATGAAATCGCTCTTTTGAAATCCGAAGAGCTCTACAGTCATATTGCATGCAATCATCTTAACCTCAGCCTCCAGACAAAGATCCCGAAGGGTCTCGAGGCTGGCCACACCTTTATTTGCAATGGTCTTTTTCACAGAGTAGTTACAAGCCTTTCATAGCCTGGAATGTTAGCCTGAATAATATTCGGGATATTCCAGTTAAGCTTCTTAAACCAGTCGGGACCTATTGGCATTTTCATAGGCATAGCTGGATTTCCAAGAGGGCTTACCTGTGCATCAATCTCTTTTTTGAGGAGGGTTAAACCATAGAATGTAAAGAAAATAGTCACATTGTAGTCCATAGCAGCTGCTGTAGATGCTAGGATGAAGGCAGGATAGGCCCAATCCATGGCTCCCTTAGTTTGGATGATAGTCATACTATGTTTGTCTTGTTCTAACATGATATCCTCTCCTTTCTGAAAAAAAGATCATTTATATTAAAACTGCTGGTTATATTTCTCTTTCCGGTTTATTTTTTGAACATACCATACCCTTACGTAACTGTCAAGTTATATTTACAGAAAAATCATATAAAATTTTGCCCTCTTTCAATTTAAGCAAAATAATGCAATTGAAACAACCCCTAAAAAATCCTTTGAACCCCATATAAAAGAAGCATTTACTTCTTCCCCTGATT
>CAJVYE010000060.1 GCA_913009285.1 uncultured Nitrospirota bacterium
CGTCTTTGCAACACTCCATACTCAAAGCGCCTCCAAGACGGTTGACCGAGTGATAGATGTATTTCCGTCAAGTCAACAGGCACAAATCCGTACTACCCTATCAGAATCCCTTAAAGGGGTTATAGCTCAAACCCTTTTTAAGAGGATAGACAGTAAGGGTGGTAGATGTGCGGCATTAGAGATATTGATTGTCACTCCTGCTACTGCAAATCTTATCAGAGAGAACAAGACATATCAATTACCATCTGTGATACAGACCGGAAAGAAGTATGGGATGCAGTCGTTAGATGATTCAATACTCAATTTGCTTCAGAAGAAATGGATCGATTCTGAAGAGGCTTATGAAAAGTGCATAGAGAAGGAGACATTTATCCCCTACCTAAGAAGAGTTCCTGATGAATTTGTTTAGGGCTTGGTCAAAAATAAAATGACATTATAAAGGGCAATCTTCACATTATCTTTGCTCGATTCTACCCTCGCGGAATCCTCGAAATGGCACTACTATTACTGTTGGTTGATTTATAGCAAACTTTTTTGCAGTGGAATCAATCATGGTAAAGATTTACTTTTCACCTTAAACCCAAAAAATGCAATTGAAACCGTCATAATACTTGAAATCAGCACCACAGGCGGCAAAAGCTTCAATAGCTTTGGGCACAGACATATTGGAATATTTCTGTGATCAAAGCTATTGAAGCGCCTTGCCCGTGGCACTTCTTCGGCGTATTCTAACGATTTCAATTGCATTATTTGGGTATAGATCAGGCATCCTGCCTGACATCCGAGAGGAGACGGCTCGGCTAAAGTATTAATTTATAATGTTAGTATAGGTCGAATTAATTAATCGGCATAAATCACTACCTCTGGTAGTGGTAATTTGACTCAACTATGTCAAATTTTCAGAGTGAGACATTAAATGGTAGGAAATAGTTTTGGAGAGGTATTCAGGATAACAACATGGGGAGAGTCCCATGGTAAGGCTATCGGAGTAATAATTGATGGCTGCCCAGCAGGACTCCATCTAGACAAAGGGTATATACAAAAAGAGTTAGACAGGAGAAGAACAGGGCAGAGTGAAGTTACATCCCCCAGGAAGGAATCTGATAAGGTTGAGATACTATCAGGGGTCTTTGAGGGGAAGACAACCGGTACACCCCTCTCATTAATGGTAGAAAACAAGGATATAGACTCCTCTGGATATGAAAGGTTTAAGGATCTCTTTCGTCCAGGCCATGCAGATTATACCTATCAGACAAAATATGGGATTCGAGACTTCCGTGGAGGGGGGAGATCTAGCGCCAGAGAGACAGTGGGAAGGGTAGCTGCAGGGGCTGTGGCAAAAAAGGTGCTCGGGTTAGAGAATATCAAAATAATGGGATATACACTCCAGATAGGCAGTATTAAGGCAAAGAAGATTGACCTGAGTGAGACAGAGAAGAATGAAGTACGATGCCCTGACAGAGACGCTGGAAAAGAGATGATAAAGAGGATACTAGAGGTTAAAAGATCTGGGGATTCTATAGGTGGGATAGTAGAGCTGATTGTCACAGGGGTGATTCCTGGACTGGGAGAGCCAGTGTTTGACAAACTGGATGGTGATATAGCCAGGGCTATGCTGAGTATAGGTGCGGTTAAAGGTATAGAGATAGGCGCAGGCTTTGATGTAGCGACTTTTTTGGGATCACAGAATAATGATGAGTTTTATAATAATAAAGGGACTATTGCCACCAGGACAAATAATTCAGGGGGGATACTGGGTGGGATATCTACAGGTGAGGAGATCAAGATACGGATCGCTGTAAAGCCTACTCCTTCTATCTCAAAGACGCAGAAGACTGTCAATATAACAGGTGAGGATTCAACGATCGTCATCCATGGGAGACATGACCCATGTATCTGTCCCAGAATAATCCCTGTAGCTGAAGCAATGATGGCACTGGTGCTCACAGATCATCTATTAAGAAACAAACTCGCCAGGATATCTTAGAACTCGCCTCAAAATTATGGGAATAGATGTATCAGGACTGTATATTCATATCCCCTTCTGTGTTAAGAAATGTGGATATTGTGACTTTAATTCCTATCCGTATAAAGAGAGGATAGCTGACAAATATGTCAATGCTTTAAAAAGAGAGAGATATATCCACCTTAATGATTCTCATCTCAGAAATTCAAAGATCATGACCATCTTCTTCGGTGGAGGAACCCCCACTATTTTAAAAGTCAGACAGTTGACAGGGATTTTAAAATTGTGCAGAGACTCTTTTAATCTCTCTGAGGATTGTGAGATTACCATAGAGGCAAATCCTGGCACAATCACACAAAATGCGCTTGTATCGTTAAGGAAGGCTGGATTTAACAGACTCAGTTTAGGTATACAGTCCTTTAGTAATAGATTACTAAAGGAGATAGGAAGGGTTCATAATACCGATGAGATCTACCATTCTGTATCATGGGCCAGGAAAGGAGGTTTCAGGAATATATCCTTTGATCTTATATTCGGTCTCCCTGATCAAACAATGAATGATTGGAAAGATACCCTGCTGAGGGCTATCGATCTCAAACCAATGCATATATCTACGTATAACCTTACTGTAGAGAAGGGAACCCTATTTTATTGTGAACTTAAAAAGGGGAGGCTGATCCTCCCCTCTGAGGACCTCCAGGTAGAGATGTATGAGAGTGGTATCAATTTACTGCAGGATGCCAACTTTGAACATTATGAGATCTCCAGTTTTGCCCGTCCTGAATGGCGATGCAGACATAATCAGATATATTGGAGGAATGAGGAGTATCTCGGCATCGGAGCAGGGGCATCATCATATATAGATGGCTATAGATATCGCAATAAGGACAATCCAGAGGATTATATTGAGGATGTAACAGCAGGAAAGCTACCTGTATTGGAGGGTGAGAGACTTAAGAATGAAACCTTGATTGATAAGAGAAGGATGATGGGGGAATATATCATGCTTGGTCTGAGGATGCTGGATGGGATCGATCTTAATCGGTTCGAGGAACGTTTCGGCATAGGGATGCTGGATGTCTATCATTTGGTTATACCTCGGTTGATCGAAGAAAGGTTCCTCTTGCTGGAGGATAACAGTTTGAAATTAACACATCATGGGATCATCTTTTCTGACCGTGTATTTCAAGATTTTTTGTAACTATTTACACTTCTTTTGGCTAAATAGTTAAGATTTTTTAATTGATCTTCAGGTGTATGGTGATATAATATAACAAAGTATATAAAAAGTATCTTTTGCAAGTAATTGGAGGTGAAAAAGATGTTTGGTATCGGAATGCCAGAATTATTAATTATACTAGTTATCATCCTGATAATATTCGGGGCAGGCAAACTCCCTGAGATTGGCGCAGGCATAGGAAAGGGGATAAAGAATTTTAAAAAGGCTACCAAGGAGATAAATGATGACATAGATATCGCTAAAACACTCAAGGAGGGGGATGGTGATAAAGAAAAGAAAGAGGATAAGAATGCGAAATTGGAAGATAAGCAAAAAGATGTCTGATATAGATTTTTATATAATAGATATTTCGTGACCGTTCACAGAACACTGAAATTGGAAATTGGAAATTGGAAATTAGGTAATAGTTCAGCCATAATTTTAATCCTTAAAAAGCATAATACATTACCACGGATATTCCGTGAATATCCGTGGTGAATTATTACGATAACACAAATTTCCAATTTCTAATTTCAAATTTCAAATTTCAGTGTTCTGTGAACGCTTACATTATTTCTTTCCCAATTAATATCCCTTTAAATACTTAAAGTAGTCACTATCAGTAGACATGATCAACCAGCTATTCTCATCAATTGTATCTTTATAGGTATCTAAGGTCTGAAGAAAGGAATAAAAATCCGGATCTTTATTAAATGCAGAGGCATATATATTTGTTGCCTCAGCATCTGCCTTACCTATTACCTCCTGTGCATTTTTATATGCCTCTGATGTAATCCTTTTCAGCTCTTTTTCCTTTTCTCCCTCTATCTCTGATCTCTTTCCCTTTCCCTCGGACCTGTATTTTTCTGCTATCCTCTTTCTCTCGGATATCATCCTGTCAAATACCTTTCTTTGGACATTTTTTATATAGTTTATCCTCTTTATCCTTATATCCACAAGGTCTATTCCATACTCAGATACTATTTTCGAGGCCTGGCTTAAAATCCCCCTGGTTATTTTATTCCTCCCAAATTTGATTTTTTCAATGGTCTCCACATGTGTTAACTGAATCTCCTTCTCAGTACTGATCATCTCTCTGTTTGTATCTCTGACCACCTCGATCAGGGAATAATCTGTGATATAATCCCTTGTAGCTGCCTCAATGATATTATCAAGACGTGACTGGGCCTCACCCTCATTTACAACAGACCGAAAAAACTTAAGGGGATCAACGATCTTCCACCTTGCGGTTGTATCGACCAAAATATATTTTTTATCCTTTGTCGGGATCTGTTCTGGGTTTCCATCCCACTCCAGAAGCTGATCTGAAAAACGGTTTACATCCTCAACAAAGGGTGTTTTTATATGCAGTCCGGGTTTTTGGATCATTGATCTTACTGGTTTGCCAAATCGTGTAATGACTACATTTTCTCTCTCATCAATGTTATAAAATGCGCTACTTAAAACTATTATTAAACCGACGGCAATCAATCCTAATATCGGCGCGAGTATCCTTTTCATCTTATCCCCCCCTTTTCTTCACCGCTCAAATTTAATAACTGGAGCAACCCTTTTTGATCAGAATCAATAATATATTTTCTATCCAACCTTGGCAGGATCTCCCGCATTGTCTCCAAATAAAGCCTCTTCTTTGTCACATCCTTTGACCTCGTATATGCCTTCCAGACTGCTATAAATCTATTTGCCTCACCTTTTGCCCTGTTGACCCTGTCGAGGGCATACCCCTCTGCCTTTCTAATAGTTCTCTCTGCCTCACCCTTTGCCTCAGGTATTGCCTTATTGTAAGTCTCCCATGCGTTATTGATCATTTTTTCTTTCTCCTGTTTTGCCTCATTCACCTCATTGAATGAGGGCTTTACAGCGTCTGGTGGATTCACGCCACTCAGCTTTACAATATCTATATCGATCCCTGTATTATAAGAGTCGAGTATGACCTGCATCTTTTTCTCTACCGCAGTGCCTATCTCCCTTCTCCCTATTGTCAACACCTCATCAACGCTCCTGTCCCCTACTACCTCACGCATAACTGCCTCAGATATATCCCTTATCGTACCTTCAACATCCCTCACATTGAATAGATAGCTCGCAGGATTTTTGATCTTATATTGAACAGCCCATTCCACTACAGAACAATTAAGGTCGCCGGTTAGCATCAAAGACTCATTTTTAAACCCTTTCGGAACAAACCTGGTTCTTATCCCCGGGGTTTCTGTTCTAAAACCAAATTGCTCTGCTTTGATGTATTGAAATCCCTTTACTCTGGTAAGCCTTTCTATTCCTAGTGGAAGCTTCATATGAAGTCCTGGCTGCGTTGTCCTTACATATTTACCGAATCGCTGGATTACACCAACCTCTTCAGTATCGATGGAATAGAATGCAGACTTCAAAATTAAGATAAATACCAAGACCCCTATTATTCCTATCACCAATCCTATATTCCCTTTAAAGTCCGGCAGCTTGAAAGGGAGATCAAACTGAGGCCCCTTTTTTGATCCACCGTTACCGCCTTTTTTCATCATGTCATCTAATTTCACTTATTAATACCTCCTTCAGCATTCATTCTATCTTACCCGGTCTTATATAAACCCCATAGTTTTTTGGAGGATAGATCCTCATCAACCCATCCACATTTATCCCCTTCTCCATTCTTTCATATATCTGTACCCAGACACATGCCTTCTCTGAAGCTACCTCACACTTCCCATTTACAACTCCACCACATGGCCCATTAAGGAGTCCCTTAGGACATCTTGTAACAGGACAGATACCACCGAAGTCATTCAACACACATTCTCCACACATGGAGCATTTCTCATAGAAATGCATATGACGTCTGATATTTCCAAGAAACATAGAATTGCAGCCAGGATGTACAGGACGATCCACTGCCTCACTGACAGCCTGAACCCCTGCCCCACATGCAAGTACAAGGATCCCATCACTACTTGCTACAAACTCCTTGTTTTTCCTCAATATCCTTTCAGTATCAAGCTCCTGGCATGGGGCCTGAATCAGTGTGGTAGCTATTACCTCCTTCCCAACGCCTTCTAATCTTTCTTTCATATCCTTTATATCTTCCTCTCCACCAGTATGGCATTGGGTAGAGCATTCTCCGCATCCTAAAATATAGATACGGTCCTCTCCTTCCAGGTATTTCAATATCTCTTCAAAAGATTTCTGTCTTGTTATTATCATATTCTCTATTACTCTTTTTTTCAGTTATCGTTTCAAATTAAATCCTTTTCATGGTATAGTCAAGAAAAATCTTTTTAAGATCGGAAGAGCACACGTCTGAACTCCAGTCACATTCCTTTATCTC
>CAJVYE010000061.1 GCA_913009285.1 uncultured Nitrospirota bacterium
GATACCATGTGGCATAGCACTGAGACCATGGCCAAATCTATTATCAATGGGCTGCTTCTGGAAGGGGTGAGTGTACAGATGCTGGACCTTAAGGTTAATCACCGTAGCGATATCATAACTGATCTCCTTGATACCAAGGCAGTGATCTTTGGGTCACCTACGCTCAATAACGGAATGCTTCCGCGCATGGCAGATATGCTGACCTATGTGAAGGGGTTACGTCCCAGCAACAAGATCGGAGCAGCATTCGGTTCTTACGGCTGGAGTGGTGAGGCGGTCAAATTAATCAACCAGGCCATGGAGGAGATGAAGATCAAGATTATTGATCCTGGCGTCAGGCTCGAGTATGTCCCGACCCATGACGATCTCAAACAGTGTGTGGCATTGGGTCGCAAGATCGGCAAAGAAATAAAAAAGGATGACTGACTATAAAAATCTCAAGAGCACAGTCTTCGAATTATTGAAATCAAATGATTTGGACCGGGGATTAGATGAATTATGCCGATTCCCTGCCCACAAGATCATCAAGCCTATTTTCTCCTTACTTTGTAACAATGATCAGGAAATAAAATCGCGGGCTGTAACGGCAATGGGCGTGGTAGTGGCGAATCTTGCTGAAAAGGATATAGATTCAGCCCGCCAGATAATGCGTCGTTTGATGTGGAGTTTAAATGAAGAGTCTGGAGGAATTGGCTGGGGTGCCCCAGAGGCCATGGGTGAAATCATGGCCTGTCACGAGGACCTGGCAAAGGAATATGCCCATATCCTAACATCTTATATCAAACAGGACGAAAATTTCCTGGAATATGAATTATTGCAACGCGGTGTGGTGTGGGGGCTTGGAAGACTGGCCCAGGTCAGGCCGCACCTGGTGCAAGATGCTATCAATTATCTTTATCCGTATCTGGAATCCAGAGATAACACGGTCAGAGGTATAGCTGCATGGACCATGGGCGTGTTTGGAGCTAAGGAGGCGTGTTTACAACTTGAAATTCTTTTAGGTGATAATGCCGAGGTCCAGTTGTATCTGAACCGCAAGCTGGTCGTATACCGTGTTAAGGATTTGGCAGAGGAGGCGTTGGCAGCTATTAAACCCAAATAATGCAATTGAAGGAGCAAAGATGTTAACACGGAAGATAATTAAGATCGACGAAGAAAAATGCGATGGATGCGGCCTGTGTGTCCCTGCCTGTGCAGAAGGGGCAATCCAGATCATTGACGGCAAGGCTCGACTGGTAAGTGAGGTGTACTGTGATGGCCTGGGTGCCTGTCTCGGCGAGTGTCCTCAAGATGCCATTATTATCGAGGAGCGTGAGGCAGAGATGTTTGATCCAGAGGCTGTCCAGCGTCATCTGTCAGATCGCACTATAGGCCATAGAATGGAGGAGGCTCAACCTCCAACTGAATCCGATTCACTTGCCTGTAAGTGTCCAGGGACTATCTCTCAGATGCTTCATCCAGACAGGGCCGCGGCACCCTCAGACACTGATGCTGCAAAGACAGAGAAAGAGGCGATGACCTCGCTCCTTGGCAACTGGCCAGTACAGATCCATCTGGTCCCTGTACGTGCCCCTTACTTCCAGGGGGCCAGGCTCCTTATCGCTGCAGACTGCGTACCTTTCGCCTTTGCCGACTTTCACCGGCGATTCCTCGACGGACGGACACTTCTGATAGGCTGCCCCAAGCTTGATGATGTAGATCTATATCGTAGCAAGTTGGCACAAATATTCCTCGAAAACGACATTCAGACCGTGGATGTGGTGTACATGGAGGTTCCCTGCTGCTTCGGCCTGGTACATCTTGTACGCCAGGCGCTTGATGAGTCGAGAAGGAAGATCTCTGTCACGTTTATTAAGGTCGGCATTCGCGGTGATATTTGCGAAATAGCCAATTTGCAGGATTAATATTGATAGGGGGCCAGATAAAAATAACTATTCCGGGATAATCTTTACAAATCTTTTCTTTCCTATCTTAATAAGATATTCCTTATTGGCACCCAACTCCATATTAATATCAATCACCTTATCTCCATCCACACTTAAAGCACCTTGCCTGATAAGACGTCTTGCCTCTGAAGTGCTATTTATCATACCAGAGGCCACAATAATATGCGGTAACCACATCTTATCCTTATCCCATTTTAACCTAAACTCTGGAATCTTGTCAGGTAGCCCTTTGTCTCTGAAGACATTTTCAAATTCCTTCTGAGCATAGTTTGCAGCTTCCTTGTTATGAAATCTTTCAACAATCTCACAGGCCAGTCTCTTCTTTATATCCATTGGGTGTAAAGACCCATCTTTAATACCATTCTTCAGATCTGCTAATTTATTGAGCGTTATATCACTAAGGAGTTCATAGTATTTCATCATCAATTCATCGGACAGAGACATTATCTTTCCAAATATCTCTCCCGGAGATTCATCTATACCTATATAATTTCCCAGGCTCTTGCTCATCTTTTGAATCCCATTTGTCCCCTCTAGAATTGGCACTGTAATTATGACTTGGGGCTCCTGTCCATAATCTCTTTGTAGTTCCCTTCCAACCAGGAGATTAAATTTCTGATCTGTCCCTCCTAATTCTATATCTGCTTTTAGCATTACAGAATCATAACCCTGAATCAGTGGATAGAGAAACTCATGGATACTAATAGGCTGTTGATTGCTATATCTTTTATCAAAATCATCCCTTTCCAGCATCCTTGCTACAGTATAGCGACTACTTAATTCTATCAGTGAGCTAGCAGACATTTTATCCATCCATGTGCTGTTGAAAACGATCTTTGTCTTGTCTGGATCCAGCATCTTGTATATCTGATCTCTATATGTCCTGGCATTGACCAAAATTTCATCTTTTGATAAAGGTCTTCTTATTTCAGACCTCCCGCTAGGGTCACCGATCATAGCAGTGAAGTCTCCTACAAGGAATATCACTTCATGTCCCAGGTCCTGGAAATGCCTCATCTTCTGGATAAGTACTGTATGGCCAAGATGTATGTCTGGTGCTGTTGGATCAAATCCAGCCTTAACCTTAAGGGGTATACCAGCAGAAGAAGATTTTTTTAGCTTTTCTATCAACTCCTCTTCTGATATGATCTCAACCGTACCACGCTTCACTATTGTCAATTGTTCATTCAGATCCATCGCGAGTTCCATTGCAAATAAAAATGTTTAATTACCGCAAAAGCGCACAGACACAGAGAATAATATTGTTTACTCAGCGTCTCTGCAGTTAAAATAGTCTACTAAATGTGATAAGTTTACAGTATGAAATTAGCATAATTGTTAACAACTGGCAAGGGTGAAAAGAGTAATTGAAAAAGGAATTATATTTTGTTACCCTGTAAAAGTCTAAATTTGGTATATATTTTATATTATTTAAGGGTAAATAAGTTTAAAAGATAGATTTTAAGATGAAGATTAAAAGGATCGGAATAATCGGTGCTGGAACAATGGGGAATGGCATTGCCCAGGTCGCTATATCGGCTGGATTCGAGATACTGCTCTATGATCTGAGTGATGATCTTATTAAAGGTGCTATATTGAAAATCGGAAAAGGTCTTGACAAGATGGTGGAAAAAGAGAGATTAACCTCTGCGGAGAAAGAGGAGGCATTGAAAAGGATCAAAGGGACAACCGAATTGAACAATATGGATAAGGCTGACTTCACTATCGAGGCAGTGGCAGAAGATATCTTAACCAAATTAGAGATATTTAATAAACTGGACACAATCTGTAAAAGAGGTGTTATACTGGCGACAAATACATCATCTATCTCGATCACAAAGATAGGAGCTGCTACAAGGAGACCTGACAAGGTAATCGGGATGCACTTTATGAATCCAGTTCCCTTGATGAGTTTAGTAGAGATAATAAAGGGCTTGCAAACATCCAGAGGGGTTGTTAAAATTGTGATGAATCTTTCAGAGAAGATGGGCAAGATCCCGGTGGAGGTCAGGGATTCACCAGGATTTATCTCAAATAGGATACTAATGCCAATGATCAATGAGGCGATCTTTGCCTTACAGGAAGGTGTAGCCTCAGCAGAGGTAATAGATAAGGTGATGAGGCTCGGGATGAACCACCCCATGGGGCCTTTAACCCTTGCAGATTTCATAGGACTTGATACCTGTTTAGCAATAATGGATGTCCTATATAGAGATTTTGGAGATCCTAAATATCGTCCCTCCCCCCTCCTGAAACAGATGGTCAATGCCGGATATCTCGGCAGGAAATCGGGGAAGGGATTTTATCCCTATTTAAAGGAGAAGTGATTTGAGGAAGCATATTATTTTATTATTATCACTGCTGCTTTTTTTCTTTTTTATATCAGTTGATGAGGTATCCTCTTTCTCTATAGGCCCTATAAAGGTGAATAGCAATTTCGGTGATAGTTTCGACGCTGAATTCCTTATCGATACCGATGGATTGGAGGGTCTTGAGGTCTTTGTAGGAGATGAAAAGGATTATGCCATGTTGGGACTCGAGAGACCAGATGTGGTTGATGAGATCTATGTATCACTACCCCTCGGTCCTCTTAGGAAGGATGGGAAGCAGAGTGTTAGATTTGTATCTGATAAACCGGTATTTTATCCCTCCTTTGATCTTGTGATAAAGGCAAAATTAAAAGGAGGGGTAATTATAGAGAAATTTTTTCTGGCAGCCGACTTCCAGAAGAGTTTAGTACTGGGTATTCCACCTGCTCAAGAGAAGATTGAGGTTGCAAAGAAATTTAGTGAACCGTCTCTGAAGGAGAAGACAAGAGACAAGGAAGAGGAGGTTGAAGAAGAGATCCCCAAAGGTGAGGAGGTTCAGGAAGAGGAGAAAGAAGAAGTAAAAGAAGAAGTAATTGAAAAAAAGGAGGAAGGAGAAGAAAAAAGGGAAGCTGTAGTAGATGTAGAGGATACTGAATCAGAAGAATCAGAATCAAATGGTATGTATACTGTAATATGGGGGGATACACTTTACAAGATTGCCAGCAAGATAGATGCCTCAGGAAATGCGGATCAAATGGTCGCTGCCTTATGGTATGTGAATAAGGACATCTTTACCCTATCGAATATGAATCGAATTGAGAAGGATGTCCATCTCAATTATTCCGGTGTTGAGAGGGTAGCAGCTACTATATCTCCTGCAGAGGCACGGAGGATTATAAGGAGACAGTGGTCAGAGTGGAAGAAGATAAAAGATATGGTGAGAAGTGCTGGAATAGAGGCGTGGCTGGGGGCGTTTACCAATGAAGTATCCCTTCCAGGAGAAGAATATTCTGATGATGAGGAGATTATACAGAGGCTTGTTCTGGAGTGGAAGGGTGCATGGGAGAGCCGAGATATAGATATATATATATCGTATTACTCTAAGAGGTTCAGATCAGAAAAAAGAATGGATTGGAAGGGATGGAAGAGGTACAGGAGAAATTTTAACGAAAGGCATAAGAACATTAATATATCAATAGATGGAATGCGAATCAGAAGGGAAAGGGATATGATAATCGCATCCTTTATCCAATATTTCTCATCCAGTATTATGACTAGTGTCGGTATGAAGTCGCTCTACTTTGTAAATGAGGGTGATGATTGGAAGATCATCAGAGAGATATGGGATAAAAGACTTCCAAAACAAAAGGAGAGATATCCTTATGTTGTTCATGTATCTTCCAACATAAAACCCGAGACTATTGTTAATGAAATCAACCACTGGCGTGAGAAGGGTTATTCTGCATATGCTGTACTATTTATTCTTCCTGAAAAAGGGGACTGGTATAAGGTCTTTGTAGAAAGATTCCCAACAAAACATGAGGCTGACGATTTTGCTAAAATGGTAAAAGCCAAGAAGATTACAGACTATGCCAAGACAATAAAGATGCCCTACGCCATCGAGGTGGGCTTGTACGAGTCGAAAAAACAGATTGGCGATGCAATAGAGAAGCTCAGGGCTAAAGCCTATTCCCCTTATATACTCGCTGTCGATATAGGTGGAAAATTTGTCTATAGGGTCCTTATAGGGGCATATGCTACCCTCGAACAGACACAAGATATCTCTAAAAAGATGGAGCATGAGGGTATCAAACATACAATTGTTCAACCATGAGGGAAAATAATAGAAATAAAACCCTCTTTCGTGTTTAAGTTAAACTAACCAGAAATTAAAAACTGATAAAATTAAAAAATTAAAGATAAAAAATCAAAATGACAGATTAAAAGTCAAAAATGAATAAGGGACGAATGCTTACCTTTTTACAGATAAGAGATAACTTTTGCATTTTTATTTGTATTTTTGCATTTGTATTTTTGATATTTAATTTATTTTTGAGTCGCTCAACTCTTTTATGAAAGAAAGATCGGAAGAGCGTCGTGTAGGGAAAGAGTGTAGATCTCGGTGGTCGCCGTATCATTAAAAAAAAAAAAAAATAAAATCATTAAAAGATAATGCAGAAACAAACATAAATTCAGCAACACAGCTAACAAGTACGCCTCGATTTCTCACACAACATCCATGAACCTCACTGC
>CAJVYE010000062.1 GCA_913009285.1 uncultured Nitrospirota bacterium
TTACATGGGTGGGATGGTAAGAGGAGGGAAGTGCAAATGGCTAGAGATCAGGAGCGAGTGAGATGCGACGACGTGGCTCGATGGATATATTGTGTTTTTTTTTTTTAATGATCCGGCGACCACCGAGATCTACACTCTTTCCCTACACGACGCTCTTCCGATCTCTCCAGCCTGCTTGGCAGTTTCTCCCACCGTGTCAGCCGCCTCTTCAATGGCTTTTCTCCGAATCGCTTCTTCCATTTTGTCCACACGTTCCACCAGGGCGGCGATTTTGCTGAGCGCATCGAAGGTTTTTGATGTCCGATCTCCCGGCAACAGCCCTTCTATATGTTCGAGTTGCTCTTCCAGAATATCCCGAAGCCTCTGCACATGCCCGCGCTTTTGAATCCGGGCCTTGTCCCAGCCGTCAATCTCTTCGCTCGGCACCTTGCTGTCGCTCTTCCACCACCTGAGCGAGGTGTCGCTCACATCCAGCTCTTTGGATATCTGGGCCAGATTGTATCCGTCCGCATACATCCGCATGGCCAGCGGCTCTTTGCTCGGTCTGTCACCTTTAACAGCCATAGCCGACCCCCGATCCCTGATCCCTGATCCCTGTGAACTGTTACCTTATCAGCCACAACCACCTTTGTCATTTCATCCTGGGGTAGGGGATATAACCTGAAATACTCCTCTATAATCCCTTTTGCAATAGGGGCAGCAGAACTCCCCCCTTGTCCTCCATGTTCCACAAGTACTGCTAATGCTATCTGAGGCTTATCAAAAGGGGCAAAGCAAATGAACCATCCATGATGCCTGAACTCAAATGGTATCTCTTTTTCCTTTTCATATATCCTTTTTTTTAAACTGATGACCTGGGCTGTTCCTGTCTTCCCGGCCACATCAATTCTCTTTATATATGCATTTTTCCCGGTACCTTTTTTATCAACTACAACGTCTAGAAGGGCATTACGAATGATACTGAGTGTCTCATAACTGATAGGGATCTTCTTTATCATATGTGGTTCAACCTTTTTGATGAGCTTTCCATTAATTCCTTCTATCCTCTTTAGGATGTGAGGTCTCCATAAAGTCCCTCCAGCCGCAACTGCAGCAATTGTATTGGCCATCTGAATAGGTGTAACCAAATTATATCCTTGACCAATAGATGCAGATATGGTCTCTCCTGGTAACCATGCTTTTCCCCTAGCCTCTGCCTTCCATTCTATCGATGGTATCAGTCCACCCTTCTCATTATCAATGTCTATTCCTGTAGGACGCCCAAGTCCATAACCTATTGCATACCTCGCCAATACATCGATCCCTAACCTGTATCCCATTTGGTAGAAAAAGACATCACAAGATTGGACCAGAGCCTGATACACGTTCATACTTCCATGCCCCCCTCTCTTCCAGCACCTGTAGATACCTCTTCCTAATCTATAGAAGCCTGGGCATTCAACTATTGTATCACGGTTGATTATCCCCTCCTCTAGTGCGGCAGTAGCAGTCACAATCTTATAGATAGATCCTGGGGGGTATTGTCCTTGTATAGCCCTATTCTGAAGGGGATGCTGTGGGTCGTTTATAAGGGCAGACCAATCATTCTCTGATATTCCTCCGGCAAACAGGTTGGGATCAAATGAAGGCTTACTTGTAATTGCTAATATCTCCCCATTGTTTGGGTCGATAACGACAATTGAACCAACCTTTCCTTCCATGAGTTTTTCTGCTATCATCTGGATCCCGAGATCAATAGTAAGTATGAGGTTATGACCAGCCTTGGGTTTTACCTCTCTTAAGACCTCTAACTTTCTACCAGAGGCATCTACCTCGATCGCTCTACCACCCTTTTTCCCTCTCAGTACATCCTCATATCTCTTTTCCAGACTGTATTGGCCAATAAAATCGCCTAAGTCATGCCCAGAGTCTCCCATATTTTTTAACTGTTTCTTATTGATTTCACCAAGATAACCGACAATATGTGATGCCAAATCTTTATATTCATAGTTGCGCATTGGCTCTACTTTTAATAACACACCTGGCAGATCGACTCTATGTTCCATAATAAATGCAACATCCTCTCTGCTGATATCCCCCTTAATCAATATATTTTTATAGGGGGATGAGGATTTTATCTTTTTTTCCAATTCATCCTTATCGAGTCCCAGTCTTGTATTGAGGAGTGAGAATACCTTCTCCATATCTTTTATATCCTTTGGAATGATATAAAGATTGAATGAAGGACCGATACTCACAATAGTCTTTTTATTTCTATCCAGAATCTTACCCCTGTAACCTGATAATGAGATTATCCTTGTCCTGTTATTCTCTGAGAGATTTCTCATTGATTCACCTTTAACTATCTGAAGGTACCAGATACGAAGTAAGAGGATCAAAAAGGAGATTATTATGACGATAGTAAGGGGGATAATTCTTCTCTTGATATTCTCAGTGAATTCTGGATTATATCGATCTATAACCACTCCTTACCTCCTTAACCCATTTTGAGACCCCAAAGATGAGAAGTCCTATTATAGAATTATATAGGGCTCGAGAAAGGAGTGGTCTTAAGGATATCCTTCCCCCGAGATCTTCCGGGAAAATAGTCTCTGATATGAGAAGAACAATTAATCCATCAAAGATTGTGGCAATAAAGATAAAAAAGCACTGTGTAATCGTATTTTCACTCATGATCTTCTCTCTGATATCCCCGACTATAAATCCTAATAAGCCTTTTGATAGTGCGTTTACCCCCATAATACCAGCAGAAAGGCTATCTTGTATTAATCCAAGAATAAACCCCGTAGTAATACCCTTCTCTTTCCCCTGTCTCAGACCTGCATATACAGTGAATATTAATATAATATCAGGTGTTACCCCAGCTATAGATATATATCTTAAGACGGTAGTCTGTATAGTAAATATTAGGATTGTAAAGAAAATAAAGATCAGAATCGGCATTATTTAGTCTCCAGTAATGACAAACACCTCTTCAAGTTGGGAGAGGTTTCCAGCAGGGGTTACCTCCACCTTTTGGAACAGTCCATACTTCCCCTTTTGAACAGCGCTTACAATACCGATTATCAGTCCCTTAGGAAATATCCCTCCAAGCCCTGATGATATTACCTTATCCATGATCTCTACATCTGCGGTGATTGCGAGATATTTCATTTCACAAATATTCTTGTTATTACCAACAACTACGCCACTGGAGCGTGTCCTCTGGACTATTGCGTCGACAGCACTCTTTACATCTGTGATCAACAGGATTTTAGAGAATTTTGGTGTGGATTGTATTATACGGCCGACCAATCCCTCATGGGTAACCACGGGCATACCCTTTTTAACACCATCCTTTGTCCCCTTATCAATCATTACTATATGAGCCCATCCAGTGGGATCGAATCCTACAACTTCGGACATGATCATTTTGCCATACCCTTTTTCTTGAAATGCCAGCATATCCTTTAATCTCTTATACCGCAGATTCTGCTCGATATACCTGTTGTTTTCCTCTCTAAGCTCATGAATCTCCTTTTTTTGCCTTACATTTTCCTCCTGGACATTGACAAGATATATATACCCGTTCCAGATACTACTTATCTTATTAATTGATTTTGTTACAATAGATTGGAAAGGCGAGATTACAGTAATAATTATAGACTCGATAATGGTAGAATTCTTATTCCCTCTTATGTTGATTGTTATTAAGGTGAAGGCAATGATAAATATCAGGAAGAGTAAGATTACATCCTTCCTTCTCTTGGGTGTCCCTTTTATCATTTCTAAAAACTTAGTTCCCCCTGGTGCTTAAATAGTATTGACTCTACTGCAAAAACTTCAAAAACAGGGTAACTGCAACCTTCAGGTTGCGTAAGTGGCTGATTTATAGCAAGCTTTTTCACAGGCTAAAGCCTGCGGCTACCAATTTCGGGGTTTTTGCAGGGGAATCAGGTTTATATACTCACCTGTTTTAGAAGTTCGATCTCATCCAGTACCTTCCCTGTGCCAAGGACAACAGCAGATAGGGGATCCTCTGCTAATGTGATGGGCAGCCCTGTCGCTTCTCGCAGAAGGGTATCCAGTCCTCTTATCATTGCACCTCCCCCTGCTAATACAATCCCCTTGTCAACAATATCGGCAGCCAGTTCAGGCGGTGTGCGCTCCAGGGCTATCTTAACGGTCTCAACGATAGTATTTACAGTCTCTGCCGTGGATTCCCTGATCTCTTCATCAGAGATTACTAATGTCTTTGGTATACCTGCAACCAGATCTCTCCCCTTAACCTCAATCGTCTTTTTTTCACCAACCGGATAAGCAGAACCTATCTTTATCTTTATCTCTTCAGCGCTTCTTTCTCCAATGAGGAGGTTATACTTGCGTTTTATATAGTTGACGATACACTCATCCATCTCATCTCCTGCAATACGAACAGACTTGCTATAAACAATACCAGACATAGATATCACTGCAACTTCTGTTGTTCCCCCCCCTATATCGAGTATCATATTGCCGGATGGTTCCTGTATCGGCAAACCTACACCTATAGCGGCTGCCATAGGTTCCTCTATCAGATAGACCTCCCGCGCCCCTGCAGATTCTGCAGAGTCCCTTACTGCTCTCTTTTCCACCTGTGTGATACCAGATGGGACAGCGACTATTATCCTCGGCCGGACCAGGGTTTTACGATTGTGCACCTTCTGTATAAAGTATCTTATCATTGCCTCGGTAATCTCAAAATTTGCAATGACACCATCTTTCATAGGACGTATCGCTACTATACTACCTGGGGTCCTGCCAAGCATCCGTTTTGCCTCACTACCTACAGCCAAGATACTCTTGGTCTCATTATGTACAGCCACTACAGAAGGTTCTCTTAATACAATCCCTTTCCCTTTAACATATGCCAGTGTATTTGCTGTACCCAAATCGATTGCAAGGTCATTAGAAAATAACCCCCACAAGGCATTTAAGACCATTATTCACATCTCCTATTATTCGAGTTACAGGTTATGTGTTGGGAGTTACGGGTTAAACTCGCAACACACAACTCATATAAAATGTTATCTGTGAAAATCTGTGTTATAACGTTAGAAAACTAATATTGACTCTAAAACTCAAATAGATCAATTCCCAAACAACATAGAAATTACTGATTTAAAAATATAATATCAACTGTCTTGTTAAATAGCAACAGGAAATTATAAAAATTGAGGGAAAGATTGCAAGATGAAAGATAATATTATATTATAGATATAAACTTTAGCCAAATGAAAGTTTTCTGGTAACAGTTTAGCGATTAGAAGTGAGTTATAGAAAGGCACAATTATTGGTAGTAATTATTAGAATTGGTAAAATCCCCCTAAATCCCCCTTTGGAAAAGGGGGATTTAGGGGGATTTGAAGGATTATTTTACCACCATTTTTTGGGTTTAATTACACCCAAACACTTCTATTGGCGAAACAATTACAATAGTTTAATTAATAAGGAGAATAGAATAATGTTAAATTTGATGAGGAAACATGCACAGTCATGGATAATCAAACTGGTATTGTGGACCGTTGTTGCTGCCTTTGTGGGGACGATCTTCTATTCATGGGGTATGGGAGGTAAGACTAAATCCTCTGGAGGGATTGTTGCAAAGGTCTATGGTGAAGATATAACATATAGTGAATATGAGGAGGCGTACAGAAGGCTTTACAAGCTCTATAGGAATATCTACAAAGAGAGATTTAATGATGATCTGGCTAAGAGGATGAACCTGAAAGATAATGCCCTGCAAGAACTTATCAATAAAAAGATCCTTATGGTGTATGCAGAGAGGGAAGGTTTAATAGTAACTGATACTGAAGTGGCAGATAAGATACACGAGGCATTCAGCATAGATGGAAGGTTTAACAGGGATAGATATCTTAATTACCTAAAAAATGCGTTGCGAATGACCACCAATGAGTTTGAAAACAGTTTAAGGCAGGATCTACTTGTTCAGAAGATGGTGGATTTATTGAGAAGTGGCGTTAAGCTATCCAGAGGGGAGATAAGAGATGCATACAGGAGACAGGAGGAGAAGGTGAAGATAGACTATATCCTCCTCACGCCATCTTTGTTCAGGGAAAAGATAAAGGCCTCAAAAGAGGATATCGAGAAGTATTACTCTGAAAATAAGGAGGAGTTTAGAAAGCCTGAAGGGGTAAAGGTAGAGTATATATTTGCGAACCAGCGATTATACGAAGGAGACGTAAAGCTAACTGATGAGGATCTTAGAGAATATTACGATGATCATATAACGAATTACGAAACAAAGGATGGAACCAAACCCTTTGATGAAGTGAAAGAAAAAATAGCAGGTATCCTCAAGAGAAAGGAAGGGAAGAAGAAGGCTAAAAGGGTGATTATTAAAGTGCGAAATGAGATTGATTCAGAAAAAGGTGATCTCAGAGAGGTTGCAGAAAGGAGATCGGAAGAGCACACGTCTGAACTCCAGTCACATTCCTTTATCTCGT
>CAJVYE010000063.1 GCA_913009285.1 uncultured Nitrospirota bacterium
GGAGGACGTGCTGATTTAAAGAGTGATAAAGAGAAGAAAGGAGAAGATATAGAGGAGGGGAGAGGGAAGCAAGGCGGAAGAGTGGAGGGGAAGTAGCAGGGAGATTAGGGGGATTGGAGATTGTATTTTTTTTTTCAAGCAGAAGACGGCATACGAGATAAAGGAATGTGACTGGAGTTCAGACGTGTGCTCTTCCGATCTAAGGCGAGGAAGACCATCAATTCATTTTCATTACAGACTTTAGAAGGAGAGGAGTGAAAGCTTTAATATGCCTGTCTTTAATTACAAGGGAAAGACAAAAAGGGGAGATATTTTAAAAGGGGAAATAGAAGCATTTGATATAGATGCAGCTAGGTCCATGCTTTTAAGACAACAACTTATCATTTCGTGGGTCAAAAAGAAACCGAAAGAGATTATTATACCTGGATTCGGGCCAAGGGTCACAGAAAAAGATGTTGTGGTGTTTACAAGGCAGCTAGCTACTATGATCGATGCAGGACTACCCCTGGTTCAGTGCCTTACAATCCTGGCGAATCAGTCCGAGAATAAACTCCTTGCAAAAACCATAAATAGTATAAAGACCAGCGTTGAGTCAGGTGATACCTTTTCAGATGCCCTCCGAAAGCACCCAAAGATATTTAATAGCTTGTTCACCAATATGGTGGAGGCAGGTGAGGTGGGAGGTATACTGGATACGATCTTGAACAGACTTGCGGCATATATGGAGAAGGCGATATCGCTCAAGAAGAAGGTCAAATCTGCTATGGTCTATCCCTCAGTTATTTTAGTTGTTGCAATAGTGGTTGTTGCGGGTCTTATGATATTCGTCATACCTACATTTGCCAAGATGTTCCAAAATATGGGTGGGGCCCTACCTGTACCAACATTGGTTGTTATGAAGATCAGTGACATATTTAAGAATTATACACATTATATGGTTATAATTCTCATTGCTGTTATTTTTCTCTTTCGTCGCTATTATAGGACCGACAAGGGTAAATTGATGATTGATACCTTAACACTGAAGCTACCGGTAGCCGGTCCCCTTATTGTAAAGGTATCAGTAGCAAAATTCACAAGGACATTGGGGACACTGATTAGCAGTGGTGTACCTATTATAGATGGACTAGATATCACTGCAAGAACAGCCGGTAATAAGGTGGTTGAGAAGTCTGTCATCTCTACTATCTCCAGCATAAAGGAGGGGCAAACTATTGCTACCCCTCTAGGCAGACATAAGGTGTTTCCCCCCATGGTCATCCAGATGATCGAGATCGGTGAGGCAACAGGGGCCTTAGATGTCATGCTTAACAAGATAGCCGATTTTTATGACGAGGAGGTGGATAATGCTGTAGAGGCACTGACCGCTCTCTTAGAACCAGCGTTGATGGTGTTCCTCGGAATTGTAATAGGTTTTATTGTTATAGCGATGTATCTGCCGATATTTAAGATGGCCTCAGTAATAGGGTAGGATGAAGAAAAACCCCTCCACTTCTAATAGAGATCTACTATTTAAGATCAAGATTTTAATGATCCTGAGGGTGGTTATTATTACCATCTTCCTTGGGGCTGTTGTTATCTTTCAGCGCCAAGTTGGTCAGCTTCCATTCATCCTCCCCATAACTATCTTGATCGCTGTCACATATCTTTTAACGATCTTCTATGCACTTTTATTTGCACTGATCAAAAATCTCAGGGTCTTCTGTTACATTCAGACCATTGGCGATCTACTTGTTGAGACAGGCGTCATCTATATTACAGGAGGGATAGAGAGCCCATTTTTCTTCCTCTACATACTCACTATTATTACGGCAAGTATAGTACTTTACAGACCAGGGAGTTATATCATTGCCTCACTTGCCAGTATCTTCTACGGTACCATTATAGATCTTGAGTTATATAATATTATACATCCTCTGCGATCCTATCCCAAGGCACCTATCTCCTATGAACCAAATTATATCTTTTACATAGTCCTTATAAATATCGCTGCCTTCTTTCTTGTCGCCTTCTTAAGCGGGTATCTATCTGAAAGGCTGAAGAAGATAGGGGAGGAACTAAAGGAAAAAAGTGGGGATCTAATTGAGCTTCAGAAATTTCATGAAAATGTTGTAAGGAGCATAGGGAGTGGTCTCCTAACGACAGCTCTAAAAGGGGAAATCACCTCCTTTAATCAAGCAGCAGAGTGTATTACCGGATACAAATTTGATGAGATTATAGGAATGCCCTGTCCTAATCTATTCGATCTACCTGAGGTAAGGGTGGTATTTGCAGAGCCTATCATGATAGGTGACAATTCTTATCGGTGTGAGGGGATGTTCATGAGGAAGGATGGGAAGGAGATATATATGGGGATAAATTTCTCACTGTTGAGGGATGAGATGGATAAGGTTAAGGGCGTGATAGGTATATTTCAGGACATCACAAGGTTGAAGGAGATGGAAGAAAAGGTTGCAAGGGCCGAGAGGTTTGCTGCTATAGGGAAGATATCTGCAGGGATAGCACATGAAATCAGAAACCCACTCGCATCAATAAGTGGGTCGATAGAAGTTCTAAGGGATGAGTTAAACCTTGATGAAGAAAACCGGCGATTGATGGACATTGTTGTCAGAGAAGCTGATAGATTAAATATGATTATAAAACAATTTCTAAGTTATGCCAGTCCTAAGCCATCAAAATTAAGGAGATGCAATATCAATGAAATCATAGAGGAGACCATCACACTTCTTAAGAATAGTAAAGAATATAATCCCAATGTAAATTTGGTCACATCCTTTAATAAGAAGAAGGAGATCTGGGCTGAGATGGACCCTGAACAGATGAAACAGGTCTTCTGGAATCTCTCCATCAATGCCATACAAGCCATGCCTGACGGGGGTAAATTAATAATAAACACATCATATTATAACCATCACATAAACAGAGACGATATAGACAATCCATTGTCACGGCAAAAGATTAAGATTGCCTTTAGTGATACAGGTATAGGGATATCAAAGAAAGATAAGGATAGAGTCTTTGATCCTTTTTTTACCACAAAGGATGAAGGCACAGGGTTAGGATTGGCTACAGTTTACAGGATCATTGAAAATCATGGTGGATCTATTGATATAGAAAGCAAAACAGGCAAGGGAACATCTGTTAATATTTATATAGGCGAACCCAATGGTCACTCATAACCGTTTATGAAGGGGCTATAATTTTAGACCTGGTGCTTTGAAAAGTAAATACTTCCAAAATATCGGTTGTTTCATAAACTCTACTAAAAAACAACTATGCTTATCAAAATCTGCAAACTTCTTAATTATTGAATGCATCTCATTTATATTACACAATCTTAATAATGATTCAATATGTGAATCAGCAAATTGCTTGAAAATCTTTCTTGCGTAAAGTCCCATACGCATATCATGACCTATCTGTCTCTTCCAGAGAGATTCATAACTCTTCAGATTCTTATGACCAAATCCTCCCTTCTCGAATGCTGAAATAATAGTCTCAGTCGCTATCGATGAACAAATAAGTCCATTAAATATTCCCCCTCCTGTGGTTGGTTTTGTCTGAGCTGCAGAATCCCCTACTACTATCAATCTATTACCATAACTCTTGTTTACTATTCCATAAGGTATTATTTTCCTCTTTATCTGGATATCTCTTTTATCTATTTTATCTATCCTGGTGCGGATAAAATCCTTTTGTAATAGCTTTTTTAGAAAATATAAGGAATTGTTTTTAGTAGTACTAACACCAACCCTTACTGAATCAGAAGAGACCGGAACAGCCCAGGCAAATGATTCAGGGGCAATCTCAGTTCCTAGATATATCTCCATACCGAAAAAATCTCTTGCTGGTAATTCAGTCTGCGCACAATCAAGGAAATTAACAGGTTTACCAATCCCTAACTTCTCGTGAAATCTATAATTAATGCCTGCTGCAAGTACGCAAACATGCGCTTTAAAGACAAATTTTCCTCCACGTGTCTCTATCCTTACCCTTACATGATCATCTCTTATATCAATATCATAACACCTTGTCGATAAAAGATAACTTGCACCTTCATCCATAGCCTTATGAGCAATACCTTGATCAAATATTGTTCGATCTACTACATAAGCCTCGGTTTTATCTCTTGAGATTTTAAGGATGCTTCCAAGGGGAGAATAGAATTTTGCCTCTTTTATTTCTTTCTGTATAGATTCCTTGGGTAGATCAAATCTATTAAATGCCTCTTTACCGATTACTCCAGTACAAAACCTAGGTTTGCCAATCGTTTTATGATCTTCTAGAACTAACACTGTAAGTCCAGATTTAGCTAATTGATAGGCTGTATATGACCCTGCAGGCCCCCCACCTACAACAACAACATCGAACATCTCATCCCCCTTACTTTACTTGAACTTAACCTCACTTGGCAGCCTAAGTTCTTAAAATATAGTAGGTTAGTCTGATTTTCTTTGACGACTTTCACAGATTATTCTATTATACAGGATTTCTTTATAGATTGCAATATCTGAATCTAATTTTGCATAAAAAGTTGATTCCACTGCAAAAACCTCAAAAACAGGGTAGCCGCAACCTTTAGGTTGCGTAAGTGGCTGATTTATAGCAAACTTTTTCGCAGGCTAAAGCCTGCAGCTACCAATTTCGGGGTTTTTGCAGTAGAGTCAAGGTTAGAATAATATCAGAAAATCTTCTTTTTACCAAAGAGTTTTTCGATCTTACTTATGGCCGATGGTAAGGCAAACACCACTACACTTTCACCTGCCCTAATAGTACTACTCCCATTAGGAATTATCATCTCTCCATTCCGTATAATTGCCCCTACTATTGAACCATCAGGAAAGGATATTTCATTAAGCTTCCTATCTATCACCTTTGACCCAGGTACTGCATCAAGTTCTATAACCTCAGCCTCACCCTCCCTTAACTTCACCACCGAACGTATTCTTCCCCTGCGTACATACTGTAAAATAGCCCCTACCGTTATCAATCTTGGATTAATAACAATATCCATATCAATAGAGTCAAGAATAGGAAGATAATCGGGTTCATTTGTTATAATAATCACCCTCTTTGCACCATACTTTTTCCCTAAAAGTGCAGCTAAGAGATTCGATTCATCATCGTCAGAAAGGGCCATAAAGAAATCTGCATCATCTATATTTGCCTCTTTTAGAAGCTCGAGATCTGTCCCCTCACCATGAAGCACCATCGTCTTTGACAGCATAGCTGCAGCAGCCTCAGCCCTATTTACAGATGGCTCAATTATTGTAACATTCCTTATCATGGTCTCAAGTTCTGAAGCAAGACTACAGCCTGTAAGGGTTGCCCCATATATAACTACCCTTTGGACCTCATTCACCTTTTTGTTTAACATCGGTAAAATCAAGGGGAGGGTATCCCTGGCAACCAAGATATATATGTTGTCCTCTGGCATTATCATATAATCCCCTTTAGGAACAATTATGCTATCCTTCTTAGAAACAGCGGTGATGAGAAAGGAATCCATCTCATATACATCTTTGAGATCCACTAACCTACGTCCAACAATAGGTGCATCATGGGGGACATCGAAACCCCTGAGGAGTATCTCACCATCTGCAAATTCCGCCACATTCATGGCTCCAGGGGTCTTAATAATATCAATTATAAACTCTACTATTACCTGTTCCGGATTGATCGCCTGATCAATAAAAAACTCTCCAGGATCAATAATCTGACTCTTTCCGGTGAACTCCTCATTACGTATCCTGGCTATCTTACGCTTTACCCCAAATTTGTTTGCCAGTATACAAACTACGATATTTATCTCATCGATGTTTGTAACAGCGATTACCATCTTGGCATTCTCTATCCCTGCTTTTTTAAGGACACTGGCTCTGCAACCATTACCTAAAACCGCCATAACATCAAGTCTTTCAGAAAATTTCTTTATTCTTGCACGATCGATGTCAACAATCGAAACATCATGCCCCTCCTCAGAAAGTTCCTCTGCCAGGTTGAAACCGACCACCCCTCCACCTACAATAAGTATCCTCATTTTACTTCTCTCTTCTCTTTTGTGTTTAATTAGTTAAAAATTCATTAGAACTCTATTATCTAACATATTTAAATTCTAAACAAATTCAAAATTCAAATATCAAAATACTAAACAAAGGATTACATACAGAATGTTTTGAATTTTGGATTTCTGTCATTTGATATTGTTTAGTATTTAGGATTTTGAATTTAGGATTTAATACCTATAGATTTCCATATAACAAATTACACTTCGATATTCGCAAAATTTCGCCTATCTCAATGCCTCTTCAAGATCGGAAGAGCGTCGTGTAGGGAAAGAGTGTAGATCTCGGTGGTCGCCGTATCATTAAAAAAAAAAAAAATACAAAAAATGAGAAAGGAAGGAAAAACTTTACAAGAGATAATCTACACACAACCCTCCCCCGTCACATCCACTCCCCTCTAC